>JAFZZD010000281.1 GCA_017615955.1 Victivallales bacterium | reverse complement strand
ATGGAAATGCCTGAACTGGACACCATCGGCTTCACGGGCATATTGCTGGAATCACGCCGCCAGTTCCATGCAGAAGGGGACAAGGTGCTGATATACATCAATGGCAGAAAGGACAAGCCTTTGAAAGGGCATCTGAAATCCATCAGTACACTTTCCCACGACTTGGCGGAAAAGGAAAATGCGGGCTGGAACAGGGACAAGAAATTCGGCGTCAAGGTGTTTGACATAATTATTGCCCTGGATGACAAGGCGGACTGGCTCCGTCCAGGAATGTTTGGCGAGGCGGATATTCATGCAAAAAGTCCGCTTGAAGGTGCGGTGCTACCATTGAGATACGTGCGTCATGAACAGGATCGCTACTACGTCAGCATAGATGGTGCGTACAAGGAAGTGACAGGCACAGTGGTAGGTGGCGATTTTCTGCTGGAGGACAGGGTACTGGAAGGCAAGGTAATTGGCATTGGCGGAGTTTTCGAGGAGAAACGCAAGGAGGAAAAGGAGGAAAAACGCTTGTCAGCTTCTGGAGAATTGCTCCCGAAACATTCCACCAGCATTGCCGTGGATGACATTGGATGGTGGCCCTGGCCAAAGATAACCTGGTTGCAGCCTGAGGAATCCTTCGTCAAGAAAGGGCAGGTGGTGGCAAAACTGGATCCAGAGGAACGAAACAAGCAGGTAATTGATCAGGATGCGAATGTCACTGAGCATAGGAGCCGCACTGACGAATTGGAGAGGAATGTTGAGATTACACGCAGAAAAGGTGAGTTCAACGTGAAATCCGCGCAGTTGAATGTGGAGACTGCACAGATTGCATTGGACAAAGTGAAGATCATAGATCCCATTTCCTTGCACAGCGCAGAAATGAACCTTGCATTGGCAGAAAATAAACTGGCTGTGCAAAAACGGAAAGTGGAGCGTGAACTGGCGAAGAAGACGCCAACGGTATCGCCAGCCGAACTGCGCAAGATGAAGCGCGAGTTGCTGCGCCTGGAATACAAGGCTGAGACGGCCAGGCTGACATTGGAGGAAAAGCGCGAGGGGGCGACAAAAAGCAAGCGCAGCTCGGCGCAGCTTTCTTTAAGCACGGCGGAAGACAATCTTGAAATCCAGAAACGCCAGGCGGCATACGACAATCTGGCGGTGCGCCGTGAATATGAGCGCAGCAAGCAGACGCTGAAGCGCAGCATCAAGCGGCTTGACTACCTGAAGCAGCAGGTGGAGAACCACAATATTGTTTCACCCGCCGACGGTCTGCTTTGCTATGAGAAAGTGTATGCGGACGGCGCAATCACCAAGGTTGCCGTTGGCAATACGGTTGGCCGCCGTTTCAGGATACTTTCCATTCCAGACTTGAGCGAGATGGAAATGCTGGTTGAAGTGGACGAGAAGTATTTCTCCAAGGTGAACCGCGGCATGGAAGTGGAAGTGAGACTGCCTTCCTTGAACGACAGCAGGTTGCAGGGCACTGTCGCAGGCATCGAGCTGCTGTTCAGCAACAAGGCGAAGAAGGACAGCCAGCTGGGACTGTATTCCTCCCATGAGCCATTGGGCGAAGTCATATTCAAGGTGAGGAT
>JAFZZD010000034.1 GCA_017615955.1 Victivallales bacterium | reverse complement strand
GGTGGGAACGGAATTGCCGCAAGGAGAAATCATCGCCACCAGCAAGGACAGCAAAGGCGTATGGAGGGATGTGCTGGGGCCAGGCGTATATCGCCTGAATCCAGAAGGCTACAGCGTGGAAATCACCGATGCCATCAACATTCCCGCTGGCTATGTTGGCGTGGTCACAAGCCAGACTGGCAAACTGCCAGAGAAGGGCCAGTTCGCGGGTCTAGGCGAAAAAGGCGTGCTAAGGGACATTTTGCAGCCAGGCCTCTACTACATCAACCGCTATGCATACCAGGTGAACGTCATAGAGATTGGCATGAACCAGGTGTCCATGACCTCCAGTGCAAAGGGAGCCAGCCTGTTCAACAGCAAGTCCAGGCAGGCCTCCATCAATGTGGCTTTGGAGGAACTGGAATCCAACACATTGCAGTTCCAGCAGGAATTGCGCAAGCAGAACCAGATGTCCATGCCGTCAGTGAAGAATGTGTTTGAAAAGAAGATGGCATCGTCACGCATGGTAAAAAAGCAAGATATGGATTTCATGGCAGATGGAGCAATGGCTGATGCCAAGCCCCGCAGTCCAGCCAAAATGAAGAAGCAAAATGCACCGCAACCCCAGCAGATCAGTGCTGATGCGCAGATTTTCGGCTTGAGCAAAGTGGTGGAATTTCCGTCCAGGGACGGCTTCAAGGTGTCGCTGGAAATGACAGTGGAATTCGAACTGCTGCCCGAGCACATTGCCCGCATATACCTGCTCTACGGCGACCTGCCGCAGGTGGTTGAGAAAATCATACTGCCGCAGGTGCTGTCCGTATCGCGGCTCAAGGGTTCCAGCTACGGTGCCAGGGACTTCATCATGGGCGAGGCCAGGGAGACCTTCCAGAAGGACCTGCGCACCGAACTGGAGAAGACACTGGCGGCAAAGAACATCATCGTGCACAACGCGATCATCCGCTCCGTGGAAATACCAATGGAAATACTGCAGCCCATCCGCGCCATCAGCCTGGCACGGGAGCAGGACATGACCAACGTGGCAATGCAGGAAACAGCCAAGAAACTGGGTGAACTCAACACCGAGACCGAACTCATCGAGCAGAGGCGCAGAGAAGTCATGCAGGAAACCGAAAAACTGGTGGCGACCACAGCCGCGCAATGCAGGCAGGAGGTTGACACCATTGGCGCGGAGGCCGCCCTCAAGGTGGCTGAAATCGGCGTAAAGCAGGCGGAATTCAAGGCGAAGACAGCCAGCCTCAAGGGTGAGACCGAAGTCAAGGTGAAATTCCTTGCCGCCAACGAAGGCGCCTTGGGCGAAGGGATGCTGGCCAAGGCACTGGGAGGAGGCGACATTCTGGCACGCCTCAGGGCAGCAGAGGCACTCAATCCAAAGGTGGAAACCCGCATCATCTACGCTGGCGAAGGCACGCTTTGGACCAACCTGGACAAGGCGGCAATTGCACTCCCAGCAAAGAAATGATTTTAATCCACAGATTCACACAGATTTACACAGATTGATTTGTGTGAACTGCAAAATTAAACTCATGAACATTAATCTGTGAAAATCTGTGTGAATCTGTGGATCAATAAAACTATGAGCAACAATGAAGACATACTGATGCAGGCGGCGGGAATCATGTCCATGCTGCGCATTGGAGGCAGGAAGGTATCTGCATACAATGACCTGCTGGAGGACGAATGGCAGGGGCGCCAGTCCGCACTGGAATTCCTCTACAAGGCGGGGGACATATTGAGCGTGATGATGGAAAGCGGGATGGACTGCCTGGAAGCCATTTCCAAAAACGTGGAGATGGAATCCTTGATGCTGTCGCCCATAGTGGATGGTGTGGCAGGCAGCTGGAAAGGCGAGCATTCCGTCTCCGTGGACAAAGGGTCCACCGCCTTCATCAATGCCAATGTACATTTGCTGCAAAGATACCTGCTTCAGCTGGTGGAGGCAATGTCGCCATTCGGTGACGTTACAATACGCACCTGCGATGTGGAAATCAACGCAGATGAGATTTCGGTTGAGGCCGCGTCCACTCCCGATTATCCTCTTC
>JAFZZD010000280.1 GCA_017615955.1 Victivallales bacterium | reverse complement strand
GGTGTACATATCTTGTCCTGCAGTGCATAGGCTGCTCGTTTTTGTATATATTGCCTGCCCTGTTTTTTGCGTGGCTTTCCAATTTCACTGGCAGGTTCCGTATTGTATTTGAAATTGTAGCTTTGCTGCTGGCATTCCCCGTAATGCTGGCACTCCTTCTGGACTTCGGCATTGTGTGCCGCTTCGGCTACCACGTGAATGGCATGGTGATAAATCTGCTTTGCACGAAAGGCGGCTTCGAGTCAATGGGGCTGGACCTTGCCACTATTGCACCTCTTGCATTGGGCATCCTGCTCTTCGTCGTCATGCACGTATGCCTGTGGCTTGTCTGCTTCCGTACAGAATGCTGCGGGGGCATCGCCGCATTCGCCGCCAGGCCACGTGTGGCGCTCTGCGCACTTGCCATTTACGGGCTTTCAATATTGGCTGCATTGCTTGTTTGCGGTTTCGGGCATTTCTATGCAAATGTGGATGTCCTTTCACAGTATGACGCATATCCAGTCGCACTTAAAATGCGCATGAGGAAACTCCTTCTGAAAATCGGTCTGGAAGAACCACAGCGGGACAAGGCATACTCATTCGCAAAGTCAGCCCATGGAAAACTGAAATACCCACAGAACCAGATCATTCGCATTGCGCCAGAGACGAAATACAACATAATCTGGCTCGTATGCGAATCCCTGCGCTATGACTTGCTGTCCCAGGAGGCAATGCCCGCATGCTGGAAACTCGCCGAAAAGTCCTGGCGTTTCGACTGCCATTACAGCGGCGGATATGGCACAAGGCCTGGTATGTTCAGCATGTTCTATGGCCTGTATGCCCCTAACTGGGAGGCTTTCCTGATGTGCAGAAGAGGCCCCTTGCTGATAGACTGGCTGCAGGAGGATGCTTATGCAATCCTCTGTCAGACCTCGGCAAAATTCAGCTATCCTGAATTCGACAAGACCATATTCGCTTCTGTGCCAACTAGTGAAATCATTGAGATAGATAAAAAGCAACAACCATGGCAACGGGACATTACCATGGTGGATAATATGCTGCTGTTTATGGAAAAAGAGGGGCAGCGACCCTTCTTCATGTTCGGCTTTTTTGAATCCACCCATGCACCCTACAGTTTCCCAGATGGGGCAGTTGTCAGAAAGGACTATCTGGAGAACATAAACTATACCACAGTCAGCAAGAAGGACGCCATGCTCCTCTACAACAGGGATGTGAATGCCGCGCACCACATTGATACGCAGATGAAACGCATATTCGACTATCTTGAGGCGCATCCCGACCTGGCCGCGAAGACAATCATAATCGTGACTGGCGATCATGGCGAGGAGTTCTTCGAGAAGGGGCGTCTGGGGCACAATTCGGCTTTTGTGGAGGAGCAGATACGCACGCCATTGGTGATTTATATGCCAAAGATGGAACCCAATGTGGTAACTCATATTACCAGCCATACTGACATAGCGGCCACATTGGCGCCTTTGCTTGGAGTCCGCAACAATGCATCCGACTATACTGTTGGGCAAAATCTGTTTTCTCCCGACTACTCCAGGGACAGTTATGTCATTTGCGGTTGGGACACGGGCATCCTGATGAACAGGGACTACAAATGCATGCTGCCAATTGGAGGTGGCGGCTTCTTTTCCAAGGAGCATATAACCAGACGTGACGACACTCCATGCACAGAAGAGGAGAGGAATAGTTTCTGGAAGAATAATGCGCAGCAGCTTTACAAGGCACAACAGGATATTTCAAGATTTGAGGATTAAACTATGTTGAAGCCGTTCCCTGAAAGTATCAGAAAAGTCGGCATTTTCCCGTTGAGTTTCGGCTTCCAGAAGCAGGAATACATTGACACGCTGAAGCAAAGGTTTGCGGAGCTGAATGTAAAATATGTCATGCCTGAACCGCAGATGCCCGAACTTCGATACATGGCGGCGGACGACCAGGAGAGGGCGCGCATATTCAATTCACTCCTTGCGGATGATACGGTGGACTTCCTGTTTGCAATGCGTGGCGGCTTTGGCGCGGCCAGGGCACTCCCCTACATTGACTGGGACTTGCTGCTGAAGCGGAATATACCCGTGGCGGGTTACAGCGACATGAGCGCTTTCCTGGCTGGAGCGTTGTCCAAGGGCTTCAAGAACGGCATCAGCGGCATCATGGCGGAATGCACATTCGGCTGCAATGCCACCCCAGAGAAGATTGAGCAGTCATACGCCTCCATGCTGAAATGCATTGAGGGCAAGGTTCTGTCTGTCCCATACCAGGGGGATTACACCACCATCACTCCAGGACAGGTGACGGCGCCGCTCATGGCTGGCAATCTGGGCGTGCTCCAGGCATTGATAGGCACGCCATGGATGCCAGACTTAAGCGGATATGTTCTGATCCTGGAAGACCTGTCCAAACAGGCGGTTGAGATTGAACGTGCCTTGAACCATTTCCATCAGGCTGGCATACTTGGCGTGCTGTCAGGCATTGTGTTCGGCTCATTCAGCGGCTGCAATGACATGGCTTGTCTGTCGGAAGTGCTCCGTGAATACGCCTCGTATGTCAAGGGACCCAGCTTCTATGGCCTCCCATTCGGGCACATCTTCCCCTGCGCCGCAATACGTATCGGCGTGAAGACCACGATTTCCGTGGCCCCAGAAGGCCAGGTGGCATTCTAACGCACCAAGCCGCAAGCTATCGTAGCCGCCGGCTCCTCCCCCAAGCTATCGTAGCCGCCGGCTAAACCCCGCAAGCTATCGTAGCCGCCGGCAAAAAACCGCAAGCTATCGTAGCCGCCGGCTTTAGCCGGCGGAAAAGGCAATTACCATACAAGTTCACAAAAATGAAGCAACTAATAGGAATTGACTTTGGCACGGACAGTGTCCGCGCAGTGCTGGTTACGCAGGAAGGCGAGGAACGGGCCGTCTGCGAGTTCAAGTATCCACGCTGGACGGCTGGAAAATACTGCGACAGCGGCATAAGCCAGTTCAGGCAGCATCCTCTGGATTATCTGGAGGGGCTTGAACATGTGATGAAAGGCGTGCTGGAAGGGCAGGACAAGTCCTCCGTTGTGGGCATTGGAGTGGATACCACCGCCTCGACGCCCTGCGCCGTGGGGCGCGATGGCCAGCCTCTTGCACTTCGTCCAGAATTCGCCGATGACCCGGACGCCATGTTCGTGCTGTGGAAGGACCACACTGGCGAGGACGAGGCAACGCGCATAAACGAAGTCGCGCATAATTGGACAAAAGGCCCAGACTACACCATGTACGAGGGCGGCATCTATTCCAGCGAATTCTTCTGGAGCAAGGCATTGCATGTGCTGCGCCACAATGAAAGGATGCGCCCGCATGTCTGGAAGTTCGTTGAGCATTGCGACTGGATGACCTCGCTGCTCACAGGCAAGCCAGTGCAGGCGGCCCGTTCCACGGCAGGGCACAAGGCAATGTGGCATCCCGATTGGAATGGTCTGCCGCCAGAGGAATTCTTCTGCGCCGTGGACCCATTGTTTGCTGGCATAAGAGACCGTATGTACAGCGATACATTCACCTCCGATGTGCCGGTGGGCACGCTTGCGCCTGAATGGGCCGCAAAGTTCGGTCTTTCAACAGATGTAGTGGTGGCAACAGGCATAATTGACGCACATTCAGGCGCGGTGGGCGCTGGCATCGGTGACGGCGTGGATGTGAAGATATTGGGCACGTCCACCTGCGATATAATTGGCGTAGCGAAACTAGACAGGTGC
>JAFZZD010000279.1 GCA_017615955.1 Victivallales bacterium | reverse complement strand
CCGTCGATGGCGGCGGAGACGATGCCGCCGGCCATGCCCGCACCTTCGCCTGCAAGGTATAGCCCAGGCATGTTGCTGGCTCCATCTGGTGTGCGTTCAAAGCGCACGGGGCTGGACACCCGCGTTTCTACGCCAGTAAGCAGGCCCAGTTGTATGAAGCCACGCGCCTGCTTGTCAAAGGCTAGTAGCGCATTGGCAAGCGGCGCATATACAGGTGCGGCCAAAGTGTGCAGAGCCTGCGGTGTCATGCCAAGAGGATAACTGCCGCCTTGAATGGATTTGGAGCATTTGCGTTCCAGAAAGTCAGACGCCTTCTGTGCGGGAGCAGTGTAGTCGCCGCCGCCTTTTTGGAAAGCGTCCGCCTCAATGTGTTCCAGAAAGGAGAATGCCTCCTCTGGCGATGTGAATGTGTCAGCCGCCAATGTGGATATTATGGCGGAATTGGCGTATTTCCCATCGCGTGCGGAATTGCTCATGCCGTTTGTGCACAGTGTGTTTTCCTGGCAGGTGGCTGGGATGATCACGCCGCCCGGACACATGCAGAATGTGGTGGCGCCTGGCATATTTGCCGTGCTTGCTATGGAGTACTGGTATTCCGCCGCGCCCAGTGCGGGATATGATGCCTTGTTGCCATAACGTATTTCATTGATGAATGACTGGGGATGCTCTATGCGGCAACCCATTTGAAATGGCTTCATCTTGAAGGCGATGCGCTTCGTTAGGGACAATATCAGCCGCCGTGCGCTGTGCCCGCAGGCGATGAGCGCTGCTGACGCCTCCAGCTTTTCGCCCTTGTCTGTTAGCAATGCCTGGAAATGCCTGTCTCCTATGACATCCACAATCTGCGTACCCCAGAGGAAACGTCCGCCTGCCGCGATAATGCGCTTCCGCAATGCGGCGATCACGCCTGGCAGCAGGTCGGAGCCAATATGGGGATGGGCAAAATACTGTATTTCAGATGGCGCACCACATTCCGCAAAGGTGCGCAGCACGTATGAGCAGCGCACATCATGAACGCGTGTGTAGAGTTTGCCATCGGACCAGGTGCCTGCACCGCCTTCGCCGAACAGGTAGTTGCTTTCAGGATTCAGTTTGCGTGTGCTAAGAAATGTGCTGATGTCACGCTGCCGTGTCTCAACATCGTATCCACGCTCGATTACGATTGGCTCCGCACCTGCCTCTGCCAGCACAAGCGCGGCGAATAGCCCCGCTGGCCCCGCGCCCACGATTAGCGGATTGCGCAGACTTGTGCTTTCTGGTGGACGCCAGGCATCCTCCATTTTCGCTGGCGCATATTCGCCGCTGGGATGCACAGCGTCACGCAATTCCACCTCCAGCGCATACAGCAGACGCACATTGCTTCTATGGCGCGCGTCTATGCTGCGCTTGCATATCTTATATGATATGATGTCATCTGGCGTTATATGCAAGGACTTTGCGATATAAGGCGCTAACATTTTGTCGCAGTCAGATGAAAGATGCGCAGCCTCCAGATTTATGTTCGCACTGATGTGCATTATGGCAATAAAAAAGGCAGGCAGCGAAAGAACTGCCTGCCCAATAAATAGCTCTTTATGAGAGTGAGTTAATTTAGAATCCGAGTCCTAGACCAGACTTGTAGGTGAAGCAGGCCTCCGATATCTCTTTTTCCTTTGAAGAAACTGGTGCCACGTGACCATCAACGTATGTGATGTTGAGTTGTCCATTATGACGGCGGTTGCTTTCCAATCCTTCGCCAGATGGAGTGATTTTCTTATCTGCCTTTTTGCATCTGCAATGGTACATTCCATACCTGTGGGTGGAACTGCAATCCTCAAGGAATGAAGGAACAGCGCTTGCGTTCTTGACAGATGAAATCTTGTGTGTTTTGAGTTGCTCGTTGCTGTCATCATTGCCATGGCGGAACAGTGGGTTTAGAGCATATGCAATTGTTGAATCCACTTCGTCAGTTGGGCAGACAAAAACATTGATGTCACCAATGTATTGATACAGAGCACCGATTTTTGCGCCACAGGAATCACCCACAGTTGTGCCCATCACGCCAGCCTCAACGTAGCTGTAACGTGCCCAGCTCATTGCATGGTCGCCATACCATGTGGGCATAATTTGTTTGTTGTCGGAGACGTACATGTTTGATGCTGTCCCGAACTGCTTCATCTGGTTCACGCAGGAGATGGCCTGTGCCTTGTCACGTGCCTTGCCGAGTGCTGGCAACAGCATGGCCGCCAAGATTGCGATGATTGCAATCACAACCAGAAGTTCAATCAGTGTAAAATTCTTTTTCATTATAAGTTACTCCCTATTGCTGTACACCATTATTTCAAAGTGACTGTGACACCGCTCTTGTAATTGAATGTAGCCTTGTAGATGTCATCCCAAGTCTGGTTGCTGGCGGTCGCGTGTCCATCCACGTATGTGATGTTCAGTGTGTTATTGTGACGCTTTTCACCATGGTGCATTTCTTCGATGTCCGTGAATGAGTTGGTTCCCTTTGTCAGTTTGCACCAGTAGAGGCCATAGCGTGATGTGATTTCGCCACCGTCTTCGAGGAACAGCGGAACTGTGCTGGCGTTCTTATAGGCCGAAATCTTATGGACGTAGCGGACGATGTTGCTTATGGCGTATGCTAGTGACAGGTCTTCCTCATCACTTGGGCACTTGTAGATTTCCTTGTCACCAACATACTGGTAAAGCGAGCCGGATGAAACAAAGAAACGGGCTGAATCGGTGTTTTTTGTGCCATCAAAGCCAATCCAGCTGTATGCCTTGGCTTCCTTGTCATTCACATCGCTGCCTTCATCTGTGTAGTTTATGGTGGGCAGAATCTGCTTGTTGTCGCTTACATACATGGTAGCGGCAGTGCCGAACTGCTTCATATTGCTCAGGCATGAGGTGGCCTGTGCCTTGTCACGTGCCTTGCCCAGCGCGGGCAGCAGCATTGCCGCCAGGATTGCGATGATTGCGATTACGACCAGAAGTTCAATAAGTGTGAAGTTCTTTTTCATTGTCTTGTCCCTTTTGTTTGATTGTTATCCTCGTGCAATTGCATTAATTGTTGTATTCCGCCGGAATGCTATCGACAACCGAAATGCCACTGTTCTTGTACTTGAAGCAGGCAACGGCGATTTCCCTGAATTTCTGGCTTGTTGGCGCAACATGGCCGTCAATATAGGTGATATTGACCTGGTTGTTATGGCGCCTGTCAGAATAATTATGGGTTGTATTCAGTGTGTAGGTGGTGTTGTCCTGTATTTCGCACCAGTAGAGGCCAATGCGGTTTGTGATGCCGCCGCCGTCTTCGATGAACAACGGAACTGAACTTGGATTCTTGTATGCTGAGATCTTGTGGACGTAATAGGCTGTCAGGAGATTGAGGCAGTATGCCAGGGAGAAGTCTTCTTCATCAGAAGGGCATTTGTAAACTTCTTTGTCTCCGACATACTGATAGAGTGTGCCGGAGCTTACCAGGAAGCGTTCCTCGTCTTTGTCTGCGTCTTGTTTTGTTCCGTCAAAGCCAATCCAGCTGTATGCGCGTGCCTGTCCCTCATTGGCCTTGCTTGCATTATACCTGATTGTGGGCAGGATTTGCTTGTTGTCGCTGACATACATTGTTGCGGCCGTGCCGAACTGCTTCATGTTGTTGACGCAGGAGATTGCCTGTGCCTTGTCACGTGCCTTGCCCAGCGCGGGCAGCAGCATTGCAGCCAGGATCGCGATGATTGCAATCACAACCAGAAGCTCTATTAGCGTGAAATTCTTTTTCATTTTTGTTCCTTTTTTTATTATTGTGATTCATTGACAAAAGCAGAATAGCCTGTTTGTCGCATATTATACCAAAACATAAAAACAAATGCAAGGGCTTATGCAATAAAAAAAACGATAATCGCAAAATCATAAAAAAAACCTTGGCAAACGCCAAGGCTCTTAAAATCATCCACCAGAAAAAAACTGGCGGGGTTGACGGGAGTCGAACCCGCGACCTTCGCCGTGACAGGGCGATGCTCTAACCAATTGCGCTACAACCCCAAAAATGCAAGAAAACTTATCTAAGACTGGCGGGGTTGACGGGAGTCGAACCCGCGACCTTCGCCGTGACAGGGCGATGCTCTAACCAATTGCGCTACAACCCCAGTCTTACATGGTTTCCTTTGTGTGAAAACGCGGCTTAATTTACTTGCATTTCCTATTTTGGCAAATCACCTAGTCAAAAAAAGTTTTTAGTGGACAGTGGACAGTGGACAGTGGACTGTGGACTGTGGACAGTGGACAGTGGACTGTGGACTGTGGACTGTGGACAGTGGACAGTTCTGTGCGCGGGCGTTTTCGCCCGCGTTTGGCTGGCACAATTTTATCTGCGG
>JAFZZD010000278.1 GCA_017615955.1 Victivallales bacterium | reverse complement strand
GGGACGCGCTGGCTACCTCCCTCTCTTTCCGCGGCTTTCGCCGCAGACACCCAACTGCCCGCTGCCCACAACAATTTTCCAATAAAACTCTGGAAAATCCGTTAATTCAATTGCGTTAAAGAACACCCACGACACCTTTTGTCAGGGGTTGCTTTGTAGAATATCCGCTGTCAAAGAGAAAATACGACTTTATGCATACCATCTTGAGGAGAGCAAAAATGTTATTCGAAACAACTGGCAATGAAGCCGACAAAGGAAAAAGCAGAGAAATATGCTAGGCTTGCTGAAAAACTTATTCGGCATACCCTCGACGCGGCAGTATGTTCCGGCCAAGCCCAGAAAAACGGCGCAGCCTGCCACTGGCATGGACTGGGGGGCACTGGCAAAGCCAGATGTACAGGGCGATATCACAGTCTATGACCCCAAGGGAGTTCCACTGCGCCTGAAACGCAACGACGAAGTTGCCCGCGGCGGCGAAGGCGTAATTTATCGCTTCGCGCAGAATAGCAACGTGCTCATCAAGGTATGCAAGCGGGAAACTCTGGCGGACGGGACAAAACTGTCCCTCTTCCGCAAGCGCCTGAACGCGATGATGAAGCTGGAGGATTGCCGCCAGGCGGGCTTTCTGGCATGGCCATTGATGCCAGTGCTGGACAGCCGCGGCGGCGCAATCGGCTTCGTCATGCGGAAATGCACTGGGCGCACACTGCGGGCACTGCTGGCGCCTGTGCAGGTGCAGCGTTTTTTCCCCGGATGGAACCGCCTGCATGTGGCACAGGTTGCCCTGAACTTCCTGGATGCAGTGCGGATGCTTGCAAGGCACAAGGTGCTGGTAAACGACTTCAATCCAAGCAACTTCCTGGTGGACGGCTCTGGCAACGTGCGGCTCATAGACTGCGACAGTTTCCAGATCCCAGTGGAAAATGGCGCACCCTTCATGACGCACACCTACACGCCTGAATTCGCCGCGCCAGAACTGCTGCTGCACCTGGAGTTGTTCGACCAGCCCCGCACGCCAGAGCAAGTACGCTTCTCTCTGGCTGTGCTCATCTACATGGTGCTTATGAGCGGCCTCCACCCATACGCCAGATGCGGCGGCGGCGACCCCACAGAGAACCTGAAAAGCGGCAAATGCCCGCTGGACAAGGACAGCGGCGTGCGCATGCCAGTCAGCTGGTACAAGTCCGTCAGCTGGCTTACGCCTGGATTGAAGGACTGTTTTCTCAGGATGTTCAAGGGCGGCTTCGCCCATCCCACGCAAAGGCCGCTTCTAGGTGAACTACGAGACGAACTTGTGAATTTCATCGATGTAATGAAGAATAGTAAAAGTGCAAACCAACGGGCAATCCTGCCCACAACAGCAAAAAGAGGAAGATGAAAATGAACGACTACGCAGAAGAAACCACATTGGACGTGACCAATCCCGCCCCAAGATGCCCCGTTATGCTGCTCCTTGATACGTCAGGAAGCATGATTGATGGTCCAATTGAAGAACTACGCGAGGGACTGAGGCAATTCCTCCGCGAAACCAGCGACGACGAAACCGCATCCATGAGCGTGGAGCTTGAAATCATCACATTCGGCAATGAGGCGAAAATAGTCGCGCCCTTCGCGCCAGTGAATGTCATCAACGACAATCCGCCGCAACTGGATGCCAACGGCTCCACTCCATTGGGCGAGGCGCTGACACTGGCTTCCCAGGAACTCAAGGAACGCCGCCGTCTCTACAAGAGCAAGGGCATATCCTCCTACAAGCCATGGGTAATCCTCATGACCGACGGCGAACCCAACGACGCCTGGGAGGAACCCGCAAAGGCAATGCGCTCTTTGGGCGAGCAGCGCAAACTTCAGTACATCGGCATCGGCATTGGCGAGGATGCAGACTTCGACACACTCCGCGAAATCCTGCCCCAGCATCCAGGACCAGTGAAGCTGAAGGGCCTCTGCTTCAAGGAATTCTTCAGCTGGCTGACCGATTCGCTCAAGAGCGTCTCCGCCAGTTCCGTTGCAGAGCAGGACAAGATCCAGCTGGGCAATGTAACTTCGTGGGCTGATTTGGCGGGCACGCCCGCTGCTTCGGAGGGCTGACAATGCAGCAGTGGTGTGGACATGCAGTATCCGTGCCAGGCAACGGACACATACGCAGGGAGATTCCCTGCCAGGACGCCAGCGGTGTCTGGCTTTCGCCCCGTCCATGCCTCATCGTATGCGACGGGCGCGGGAGCGCAAAGCTCTCGCACCTGGGGGCGCGGGCGGCAGTGAAGGCCTTCCGCTCCCAGTGCGCCGTGATGGAGAGGCGCCTGGCCAACCTGCTGGACACGCGCCACTGCAACGCAAGGGAATGGCTGCGCTTCTGCCAGCTGATGGCCCGCACTGTCTGCCAGCAGAAAATTGAGCTTGCGGAGGAGCATGGCTGCTCTGAAAGCGAGTTCGACTTCACCATTGCATTCGCCGTCATTGGCGAGAAACGCATCGGTTTCTTCCAGGTGGGGGACGGTGCGCTCACTTTCCAGCGTGACGGAGGATGCCAGGTGGTGTTTCTGCCAGACAAGGGGGAATACGACAACCAGACCAGCTTCCTGCATCCTGGTGACGAGGACAGCCGCAAGCTCCACGCCCTCATGATGAACGCCAATGGCGTGACTGGCATAGCAGCCACCAGCGACGGCCCCGAGCACCTGATGTTTGACTTGCAGACCATGGAGCCTGGACCTATCTTCAACCAGATGTTCACGGATTTGCAGGCGGGGAATTTTCCAAGGCAATCATCCCTGGACTACCTGACGGGTTCCCGCTGGGCACGGGACCCGCGCGGCAATGACGACCGCTCGCTGGCAATAGTCGCGCTCAAGAAGGATTGAATATGTCTGTGGTCTGTGGAGTGTGGACTGACTGTGCCCCAAGCCGCAAACTATCGTAGCCGCTGGCTTCAGCCAGCGGGAAAGACAGGCTTTTCCAGGAGTTTTGCAATTACCTCCACTGCCAAACAATAATGGGACTATTCGACTACATAGTGGAAAAGACATTGAAAGTGCCGCCTGAAATACTTTATCGGCACGAATGCGTGGAAAGTAGCGTACTGGAGGGGGATATGCTTCCCTCATTGCCGCCTGGCACCCCGGTCTATTGCCATTTCACCTTGAATGTGGCCGAGCATAGCGGCATTTGCATTGGGGACAGGATTGTCCATTTGGATGGGGAGGGGCAGGTCATTTCCTCCACGCCCCGGGATTTTCTGGCAAGGCTGGACGGCAGGAATCTCGCCGTCAACATCTACTATGCCGCCCTTGGCAAAAATCAGCCGCTTTCCAATGCATCCATCGCCCTCCGTGCGCTCAAGGCCGTAGGCAGCCATCGGGACTACCATATTCTGACAGACAACTGCCATGGCTTCTGCATCCGATGCATAAATGGGGAATCAAGCTGCCTAGGGGCCTGGAGCATCAGGTCAGTTGAAAACGCCATCACCTCTGTATTCGGCACGGATGACTGGCGCTGGCGCTGCTGGGACGGCTGGAGATAAGAACCTGCACCACTCAAAATCTGCGAGTGTCGGGCATATTCTTTTTCTTCCACTTCGCGCCGCACTTCGGGCAGATCCCAGGGATTTCAGTCACTGTCTTCATGGCCTCTGGTTCGCCATTGGTGATGACAAGCGAGGGATCGCCCAGTTCGTACGACTGGCTAAAACCGCACTTGGGGCATTCGCAGAGATAGAATGGAGATGAACCGCGGCCAAAAGGGAAACGTGGTGGTAAAAAGCTATTCATAATTGAATCCTTTCCATGAGTTTATTCCTGTGATTTCACGTTTTGCCTCAACTATCTTGTGTTTACGATGAGCTTGCCATCTACGACCTCAAGAGTATCGATATATTCCATGAAGCTAGTGTCGTTTTGCCTGGATAGCAGCTGCATCGGATTTCTGGAATTGAGCAACTTCAGGTAACTGGCGTCGATTGGCTTGCCCTTGACAATGCAATCGTCAATGTGCAGGTGCATTTTACCATCACGTATGGACAGGCTGAAGGTGAATATCCCATTGAGATGGCGTCCCTGCATCCTGGGAACGCCATCCAGGGAAATCGACAAGTCAGCCTTGACCTTGTCGCCTTCCAGCCAGAATCTTGCCTTGTCGGCGAAGCCCTTTGTTTCAGGAGAGTATGCTATAAGCTGCGAAAACTCGTCGCTTGTGAATTTCAGTTCCGCCTTCTTGTGGTTCTTTACCACATCCTTGATGGTATTGTATTTGACGTTAAGTTGTGCTTGCTGCCTTTGATTGACGGCCTCATGCCGGATGACTGCTGGCTTCTCCTCCGTGTACTCGTTCTTGAACCGCCTGAAAAGCTGATAGTAATATAGAAACACTGCCAGGAAAACAAGCAGCACTACTCCCAGCGGAATGCCGCAGTAGAGCATGATTTTCCGGTATTTTGCATTGATGCGGGGTGATGGAGGCGTTCTCATAACATTCATTTATGCATTGCTCCGTGTGTAATTGATTTTGTGGCAAT
>JAFZZD010000277.1 GCA_017615955.1 Victivallales bacterium | reverse complement strand
CGCCTCGGCGCCCACATACAAACAAAAAGGAAAACAACAATGTCATACACACAAGAACAACTGCAGAGATTCGCGGAACTACTGAAGAAATCAAAGAAGATCGCCTGCCTGACGGGGGCGGGCATGTCCACCGAGAGCGGAATACCCGACTACCGCTCCAGCAATGGCCTCTACAACACGATGACATCCGAGGAGGTCTTTGACATCGACCGTTTCAACGATGAGCCGGACGCCTTCTACAAGGTGATTGGCCCGCTGTACAGCTCCATCGTGGAGGCAAAGCCCAACGCTGGCCACCTGGCATTGCACGAATTGGAGGAAAAATATCACAAGAACATCAGCATCGCCACACAGAACATAGACGGCCTGCACCAGAAGGCAGGTTCAAAGAAGGTATATGAAGTGCACGGCACCATGTCCACATTGACCTGCCAGAAATGCGGTATCAACGACACGGCCACTGTGCATCTGGATGAATTCAAGCATGGCAAGACGCTGCAATGCAAATGCGGCGGCATATTCAAGCCAGACATAACATTCTATGGCGAAATGCTGCCAGAAAAAGCATACGTGTCCGCCTTGCAGGCGTTCAGGGAATGCGACTTGGCGATAGTGCTGGGCACCTCGCTGGTGGTGTACCCTGCCGCCGCCCTGCCCTCCCACAGAATGTCAAATGTGCCCCTGGTCATCATCAACAAGAGCGAGACCAGCATGGACGGCGAGGCAGCACTGGTGTTCAACGCCTCCATCGGCGAAGTCATGACGGAAACACTGAAGCTGATGGATTAATTGTTCCCATTTGGCCATGTTCGCCATAAGGGTAGGCAGTGGGGTATTGCAAGCCAGCCAATGTGAGCGCCGAAGCGGCGCTCATTCAGGTTGAGCAACCTGCAAGGCATGGCTCCAGGCAATTCCGCACAGGATGGCCAGCCTCTCGTTCATTTCTGCTCTTCCCAAATCCACTGCCTGAAGAATGGATCCTCCAGCTCATAGTGGTCAGAATAGATTACATATCCCTCTTTCTGCAGCCTCTTTAAGGCACTATAGACTGTGCTGGTCCTATGCTCGCCAGTCTGCAACGAGGTGCCTCTGGCAAGCTGCTGAAGTATCCACCGGTTGGTCCTGTTAAACTTCATCCACAGCCTTTCATAGTCCAGGCCATGGGCTTTGACGATGTTGTCAATGGCAGTCTGCACCGCATCTGCTGTATCGGGCAGCAGCACACCCACCTGCCACACGTTCGCGGCCAATTGCTGCGAATAATAAGGATGACATCCAGTATAGTCCAGAATCCTGTCGGCAATCTCATTGCATTTTCCAGGGAAAACGCCCTTTAGCCGTTCTGACAGGTAATTGTGGAAGTCATCCCTGGGCAGCTTCTCCAGCCGCATCAATTCCCCAAAATGGTAAAACGGGGACTTCTTGTCCTCGAAAATGTCCGCCATCATGCTTTCCTGGCTGCCCAGCAGGATATAGTTTATGTGCTGCTGTGTCTGCATGATTGAGCGAAGCTGCTTCTCAAGCTTTGGGGATATGTCGCGAATCTCCTGGAACTCGTCCAGCACGACTATGAGACGTTTCTTGGAAGTATAGGCTTTTTCCAGGAGCAGCAGCACATCCTCCAGCATCACAGCCCCATCCCCTCCAGGTTGAAAGGAAACGCTCATCTCGCCAGTCATGGGATTAGTGGACACAGACGGAATTACACGGAAATGCGTGATCAGATGCTTTATGCGCTCCACTGGATGCTGCTTGAAATACTCCCGCAACAGCTTTTCAGCAAAGTCCATAACCGAGGTCACGCTCTGCAAGTTCAAAGTGATATGCTCGCGTCCACTTTGCTTAACCGCCTTCGCAACTACACTGCTCTTGCCAAAACGACGCGGGCTTATCAGCACCAAATGGTTTGCGCTTTCCACAAACTGCCGTATATACGCAACTTCCTGCACCCGGTCCGTGAAATACTCATCCTCCACGATGGCGCCGAATTTAAATGGATTCTCCTTATTACGCATTTTTTCGTTACGATTTTTTTCGTAATGACTTTTGCAGTGCCATAAACTCAAGTTGAACTATACACATGCCGTTCGGCCCCACTGGGGCCGAGG
>JAFZZD010000033.1 GCA_017615955.1 Victivallales bacterium | reverse complement strand
CCAGACAACATCCCGTTCATACGCCTAAAAAGCCTGGGCGGCGCCGCCTCATTCTCCCAGCTGCATTGCACACTCCCCAAAAACGAGACATTCAGAATAGAATGCAAATTCCGCATGGAAGGCACACTGGCTCCTGGCGATGCGCAGGTCGTGATACTGTGCCTTCCAGACAAGAACTATTTCAAACTGGAGGGCGAGCCAGGCAAATGGCATAAGTTCAAGCTGGACTTCACTTCCACCTACGGCGTCAACTACATATCGTTTCAGTTGAAGAAAGGTCCTGCCACGCTGGACATTGCAGATGCAAAGATCATCCCCCAGTCGCCCCAGACAAAGTCAAAGAAGGCGATGACCAATCTGGAGCAGGTGCTTGTTCCGCTGGCTAATCTGCATTATATCTCCAGTGCTGAAGTCAGGTTCCAGTGGTCTGGCAAGCTGCCCTTGGCTAAGGACAAATTGGTGGCGGTGTTCTACGCCAAGGAAAACCCGCAACGTGTCGTCAAGGTTCCGCTAAAGGGGCGCTTCGCATCGTTGGACCTGCGTAAGCTGGGCAATGTCAAAGAGGGCATACTCAACGCTGAATTGCAGGACAAAGAAGGCAAGCGCAGCTTCTTCAAAGCGGAGTATCCATTCCGTATAGTTGATTTGCCTAAAGCGCCAGGTGCAAAAAGGCTGAACAACCTGGTGACGGAGCTTTACAATGGCCCAATATCAGGAAAAGTTACGGTACAAAATCCCCGCTATGGCTGGCTTTATATGAAATACGAGCCAGACAAGACAGGCGAGAGCTTTGCCGTGAACATGAATGGCAAACCAATAATCACTGAGAAAAGCCTGCGGCATGAGACAGTGAGGCTGCTGGAGCCAGGCGAAGTCTCATTGGAGGCAACAGGCAATGGCGGGCAGCTGATTGTTCGCGCAATACCAGACATACTCATGTTCCCCATTGGACTGAACGACTGGGGCGGCAATGGACGCTACAACTGGCGCTTTGCAAAACGCTTCATGCTACCTGCACTGACCACTGTGGACGGAGGCATTCCCGTGCAGACAAACATCGCCGAGATGCGGGCAATGGGTCTCAAGTGGTTCAACAACTGCCCCATCAAAAACAAGAAGCAGGAGGAAATCCTGGCAGACCTGGAAGCCAACAAGAGCCTGCAAGGCACACAATATGACGGCGTCACTTTCGATGAACTGACCTTGAGCGAGCCTGGCAACATAGACCGCTTCGCATGGGCATTCAGGCGTTTTGGCAATCCTGACAAACGCACGCTGAACGTCTGGATCACAGGCACGCCCATACCATCCAACGCCAATGCGTTCTCGGCGGTGATGAACGCATCTGACGGGCATGGCCGCCTGATGCAGGAACTCTACAAGCACACCCAGCGCACCGAGGAGGAAACCGCATTGTACCTGGAGAATGTGAGGCAGAATGCGATTGTCACCAGAAAGGTGATGGGTGATGAGGGCTACAGGCAGAACTACAGCGCAATACTGGGATGCTTCAATGAAAGCCCCTCCATTTCATTGAATACCTATCCTCACGTGGATTTCAAGTACTTCCTTGAAATGCTGGTGCGCATGCTGGCACTGGAAAAGGAGTTTGACGGTTTGAGCGGCATTGGCTACTGGGGCGTACACCACGCCAATGAGGAAGGCGTGCGCTGGGCGTTTGCATTGCTCAGGCACTACGCCATTGAGGGACGCACCGACTGGCTTTGCAGAAAATACGGCTTCACATACACGCCAGGACATCTGGTGAATCCCGACTTCGAGCAAGAGCTTGACCATTGGCAAAGCAACAAGCTAGTGCGGGCAGACACGCTGCCAGGCTACGGCAAGGGTGTACAGCACCGCTATGACGCGCCAAAAGGCACTGGCGACAATGTGGCGGTGTTCAGCCGCACTGCTGAGGCATACGGCGAATTGAGGCAGACCATGACAGGACTGGTTCCAGGCAAGGCATATTTTCTCAGCTTCATGACAGCAGACTACAAGGACATCAAGGACAACGCCTTCAATCCAAGGCGGCAGCCCATCGAATACAGCCTGGACAACTGCGAGATACTCAGCAACAAGCGCATCATAGCCAGGGGCAAGCCATCCCAGGACGAGAAGGCGAACAAGGTCCGCGTGAACAGCACCAAGGTGGTGTTCCGCGCGACAGCTCCAAGCGTGACATTGGTCTTCGACAACAAGAAGGCGCAGGCTGGCGAGGAAACTGTCTTGAATTACATCTGTGTCACACCATACTTTGAAAAGGAGTAATCAATAGACTTATAAAGACCATTTTTTATCCACAGATTTTCACAGATTGCCACAGATT
>JAFZZD010000276.1 GCA_017615955.1 Victivallales bacterium | reverse complement strand
TTTCACAAAGGAATTCCCCGAGGATGTGGAGGAGGGCCATTCGTTTACCGAATACATCAATCCTGCCTCGCTGATGGTGCTGAAGGACATGCGCATTGAGGCCGCAGCCGCGCAGCTGCCGCCTGAGACGCGCATACAGTTCGAGCGTCTGGGCTATTTCTGCACGGACAGGTATGACCACAAGCAGGAGGCGCCTGTCTTCAACCGCACGGTTACGCTGAAGGACAGCTGGGCCAAGATCGAGAAGAAGAATGCGCCAGCTCCTCAGCCCAAGCCGCAGCCCAAGCCGCAGGCCAAGCCGCAGCCCAAGGCGGAGGACAATGTGGCGTTGATTGGCATCGAGGACTTTGCCAAGCTGCATCTTGTGAGCGCGAAGATTGTGGAGGCGGAGCCAGTGCCAGCCACGGACAAGTTGATGAAACTGAAGGTGGACTGCGGCGACGCGGCAGGTCCAAGGCAGGTGGTGGCGGGCATTGCCAAGGCATACACGCCTGAACAGCTCATTGGCAAGACAATTGTGCTGGTGGAGAACCTGAAGCCAGCTGTGCTTTGTGGGCTGACTTCTTACGGCATGCTTCTTGCCGCAAAGAACGGCAAGGAAATCAAGTTGCTCACATTGGATGGCGAGGCGCCGGTTGGCACTACGATAGGTTGATAAATTATCCACAGATTGGCACAGATTGACACAGAAATAATCCGTGGAAATCTGTGGATTATAAAAAGAAGGCATTGCACCTTATGAAACAGTTGTTTACAGCCAAAGTCACAGAGGGCATTATGTATAATTGCCTGGGCGATGTGGAACTTGACCTCCAGGAAGGCGATATGGTTGTGGTGCAATGTGACCGCTATCTGGACTATGTCCGCATCATGGGAAAGGTAGGCGAACCCATCGAGGACGTGGAGGAATTCGAGCGCCAGAAGGCACTTGCCAACAAGGGACGGCATGTGGAGGGGACACAGACGCCTAGGATCCTGCGCAGGGGCACTGATGAGGATGCCGCCACCGAGGATGCGAACAGCGTACAGGCTGCTGAGGCATTTGGCAAGGCAAAGGTGCGAATTGCCGCCCATGGCCTGGAGATGAAGCTGATCCATTCGCATTACTCCATTGACAGGAACTTGCTGCTTTTCCAATTCTCGGCAGAAGGGCGTGTTGACTTCAGGGAGCTGCTGCGTGACTTGTCCACTTTGTTCCGCTGTCGTGTGGAATTGCGTCAG
Organism: Victivallales bacterium; assembly: GCA_017615955.1. The sequence continues at coordinate 1,829 of JAFZZD010000276.1, read as the reverse complement.
GTTGGTGTGCGGGACGAGGCTGGCCTGCTTGGCGGCATAGGCATTTGCGGGCGCACATTCTGCTGCAAGGCCTTCCTCAGCAACTTTAACAGCATAAACGTCCGCATGGCGAAGATGCAGGGCATTGCCCTTAATCCACAGAACATATCAGGGCATTGCGGGCGTCTGAAATGCTGCCTTTACTACGAGGCGGACGCATACAAGGATGCACCAGCCTGCAACTGTGGCAAGCCATTGCTTCAGGCAGAGGCCGTGGATGAAAAGGAACTGGCCAAACTTGAGGCGAAGGAGCGTTCCGCTGCGGATGAACGCATTCCCCGTGCCGCATTGCACAAGGGGCAGCTTCAGCAGCGGGAACCACGCCAACAGCAAAGGCAGCAGAGGCCACCTAGACAACAGGAGCGGCAGGAGCGTCCTCAAGGGCAGCAGAGGCCGCCGAGACCGCCCAGGACAGAGCAGGGCAAGGGTTGAAGCATGCCACAGCTGGTTTTAAATCCCAATCGCGAAGGCAGCCTGCTTAGAAAGCATCCATGGATATATTCAGGAGCCGTGGCGAAAGTCGTTGGCGAGCCGCAGCCAGGCGAAACAGTGGAAATTGTTTCCGCTAAAGGCGAGTGGCTTGCCAGGGGCTTCTATTCACCCGCTTCTCAAATACGCGCCAGAGTGTGGACTTTTGAGCGGGACGAGGCTGTCAATGAGACATTCTTTGCCCGCAGGATTCAGCAGGCAAAGTCATATAGGGACAAGCTGCGCATTCAATCCAATTCCTACAGGCTGGTCCATGGCGAGGCAGATGGCCTGCCAGGCTGTGTGGTGGATGTTTATGGCAAGTTCTGCGTATGCCAGTTTTTGACCACGGGCATCGCCCGTTTCGCCAATGTTATTGCTTCGCAGTTGATGGCATTGCCTGGCATCGAGGGAGTTTACGAGCGTTCCGATGCTGAGGCGCGCACACGTGAGGGGCTTGAATTGCACTGTGGCCCCTTGGCTGGCATGGAGCCACCAGAACGCTTCATCGTGGAGGAGAACGGGCTGCGTCTCATAGCCGATTTGCGCAATGGGCACAAGACAGGCTTTTACCTGGACCAGCGGGATGCACGCAGCTCAATGCCCTTTGCAAAAGGTGCGGATGTGCTTAATTGCTTCTGCTACACAGGGGGCTTTGGCCTGCGTGCTGCAATGGAAGGGGCAAACAGCGTGACGCAGGTGGACATAAGCGCACCTGCACTGGAAATCGCCCGGGAGAATGCCGCTTTGAATAGCCTGGGCCAGGATAGGTTCACCTACATCAAGGCGGATGTATTTGTTCAGTTGCGGAAGTTCAGAGACCAGGGACGCTCGTTTGACGTGGTCATACTCGACCCGCCAAAATTCGCCGACACACAAAGGCAGCTGCAGCATGCTGCTCGCGGATACAAGGACATAAATCTCCTGGGCGCAAAACTTACCAGGCCAGGCGGGACATTGCTGACATTCTCCTGCTCTGGCGCAATGACGCCTGACCTGTTTGCCAAGGTCGTGGGGGACGCTTGCCGTGATGCAGGAAGAAAGGCACTGGTGCGAAGAATTCTGCAACAGGCACCAGACCATCCAACTGCACTGGATTTTCCCGAGGGAAGATACCTGACAGGCCTGGAACTTTGTTTGTTGTAAATCTTATGGATAGCAATTCAGTAGAATCATTTTTAACGCAGAGACGCAGAGGCGCGGAGACGCAGAGGCGCGAGTTTATGACAAGCCTCTTGCTTTCCAGTGACTGTAGTATGTTCTGTGTAGGTCCTCAAGGACCGATGATTTCTAGTTTTTCCCAAGTGGGCAAAACTAGTTTT
>JAFZZD010000275.1 GCA_017615955.1 Victivallales bacterium | reverse complement strand
GTGGAAAGGGCAGGCCATCGAGGCCGTGAAGGCTCGCCTCCGCCGCTGGAAACAGGCGGTGATGCTTCGGTGGAACGCGCTTCTTGCCTGGGTGAAGGTACGTCTGTGGCGTTTAGTGGGTAGCTTGTTCATCCTGTTTGCGGTTCTTTTTGCCTTGAAGCTCAACAAGCATCGCCTTGTGCGCTTTGCCAAGCGACTGATCACCAAGTACCGTTGCTGGCGCCTCTGGAAACGCATTTCGGCGGGGCAGCTGGAGGGACGGGAGTGCATCTCCGCCTGCCAAAAGCTGAACAGCGAATTGCTGGTTCTGGCTGGATTCCGCGCTTCCCCAAGCAGAGACCTTCTTGAAAAAGGAGAGCTTTTTCCAAAGGAAGCCACTTCCCTGCAACAAGATTACTGCTTTGTAGCACAGGCGGCCTTTGACCTTTGGTATAGCCCCCATGCCCCATCGGACTCTGTCATCCAGCAGGTGGTTGAAGCAACCACACGATTCCATGAAAAGCTGGTGAGATTTGCAGTCAACAAAAAAGAATAATGGTATTTGCAAAAGGCGTTATTCGTTGTAAATTGAAGAAAGAAAAATGGTGTCTTGCCTTGAATAATACCCAACCACAATCTTGAAAAGGAGAAAGAAGAGATGCAGGAATTTGCTTTGTTTGGCGGAACGCCAGCGGTTGCACCTGGTTCGGTGAAGACTTGGCCCCCGATTACGCAGGAGGACCGCGATGCCGTGAACGCCGTGTTTGACAACAATATTTTCCATGGCAACAGCGCCCCCAACGCCCTTGCCTTGCAGCAGGAGTTCGCTGATTTCCTCGGAGCAAAATACTGCCTGGTCACGAACAGCGGTACCTCTGCCTTGCATATGGCCATCGCAGCTCTGGGCATCGGACCTGGAGACGAGGTCATTGTTCCTGCGTTCACCTATTGGTCCACGGCGGCTGCGGTCCTGCACCACAACGCCATACCCGTGTTCGTGGATATCGAAGACGACGCCTTCTGCATTGACCCGAGCAAGATTGAGGCGGCCATCACTGAGCGCACCAAGGCGATTCTGCCCGTCCACATCCATGGCATGCCGGCAGACATGGACAAAGTGATGGCCATTGCCAAAAAGCACAACTTGTATGTGGTGGGTGACGCCTGCCAGGCGCACGGTGCAGCCGTGCATGGCAAAAAGGTCGGCACCATTGAGGACACCACGGGCTTCAGCACGAACCGCTCCAAGAACCTCTCTAGTGGCGAGGGCGGCTTCTTTGTGACAAACAACGAGGAGGCATACCAGATTGCCCGTCGCCTGCGCGAGTTCGGCGAGGTGGTCGTCTCTGGTGCAGAGCGCGAGTACAACTCCTTCGGTTTGGGCTGGAACTACCGTGCGCATGAGTTTGTCAATGCTTTCTGCCGCAGTCAGCTGAAGCACTTGCCAGAGAACAACGCCAAGCGCAAGGAGTTTGCGGAATACCTGACGGCTGAGCTGGCGAACATCCCAGGCCTGCGCGGCCCCTACACCCCGCCAGGGCGCGAACCCGTCTATTTCAGCTATATCGTCCGTTTCTGCCCCGAGGAGCTGAACCTGGATGTCACGATGGCCGAATACAAGGAGGCCATGCAGAAGATTTTGGCGGCGGAGGGAATCCGCATGGGGCAGTGGCAGAGAAAGCCTGTCCCCGCGCAGGATGTCTTCACGAAGAAGCAAGGCTATGGCAAGGGATGCCCGTGGAACTGCAAGCACTACAACCACGAAATCACCTATCG
>JAFZZD010000032.1 GCA_017615955.1 Victivallales bacterium | reverse complement strand
GATAGTTGGCAAACAAATAAAGTATTCTTCCCATTGCATCCAGCACGCATCACAGTAAAGCCGAGGCAGCCTCAATCACCTTGGCGAGATGCTCCTGCCCCAGCAATGTCTCCGCATATACCTTGCAGATATTCTCCGTGCCGGAGGGTCTGACAGCCGCCCAGGAATTCTCCGCGCAAATCTTGATGCCTCCGATTGCGGCGCCGTTGCCAGGAGCCTTGGTCAGTATGGCGGTGATTTTGTCTCCCGCCAAATCAGCCATCCTTATGCTCTCTGGAGCAATCGAGGCGACCTTTGCCTTCTGCTCTGGCGTGGCAGGGGTGTCCTTTCTGGAATAGAACGACTTGCCGAATGCATCCTCAAGTTCTGCATAGTGCTCTGCTGGCGTCTTGCCTGTCCTGGCAGTGATTTCAGCCGCAAGCAGGGCCAGAATCATCCCGTCCTTGTCTGTACTCCACACAGAGCCGTCGAATTTCAGAAAACTTGCGCCGGCGGATTCCTCGCCGCCGAAGCCAAGAGTGCCCTCGAAAAGACCAGGCACAAACCACTTGAACCCGACGGGCACCTCCACAAGAGTTCGCCCAAGACGCGCGGCAACCCTGTCTATCATCAGGCTGCTCACAAGCGTCTTGCCTATTCCAACTTCCGCTTTCCAGGCAGTCCTTGTCCTGAACAGATAGTCTATCGCCACGGCCAGGTAATGGTTCGGGTTCATTAGGCCATGGACAGGGCAGACTATGCCGTGCCTGTCAAAATCAGGGTCGTTTGCAAAGCCCAGGCTGAATGAATCCTTCATGGAGACAAGCCCCGCCATGGCGTATGGCGACGAACAGTCCATGCGTATCTTTCCATCATGATCAACGCACATGAAGCTGAACGTGGGGTCCGGATAGTCGTTCATCACCGTAATGTCCAGCCCGAACCTCTCGGCAATCAGTCTCCAATACGCAAGTCCGGCCCCGCCTAGCGCGTCAGCGCCAAGATGCAGCTTTGCGCCGCGAATCACGTCAAAGTCAATTATTCCGGCCAAATCCTCGACATATTTGCCAGCATAGTCGTATTCCTCCACGAATTGCGATGCAAGCGCCGCATCAGGGGAAATGCTCTTCACTGCGCGGTTGCCTTCGCGCATTATCTCATTGGCGCGCGCGGCGATTGCCCTGGTCATGTCCTCGCCAGAAGGGCCTCCATGCGTCGCATTGTACTTGATTCCACCGTCAGTAGGCGGATTGTGGGAGGGCGTGATAACAATTCCGTCCGCCAGCCCGCTCTTGCGGCCCTGGTTGTAGCGTATTATTGAACGGGACACCACAGGCGTTGGCGTAAAGCCAGGTGCGCCTGCAATGAGGGTATGCACGGAATTGGCAGCTAAGACCGAAAGCGCCGTGGAATGCGCGGGGCAAGACAGCGCGTGCGTGTCCATTCCAAGGAAGAGCGGGCCAGTCGCCCCGAAGCTCTCCCTGAGCTCAACGATTGCCTGCACTATAGCCTGTATGTGGGTTTCCGTGAAGCTTCCGTTCATGGAGCTTCCCCTGTGCCCTGAGGTACCGAACACCACTTTTTGCGAGGGATTC
>JAFZZD010000274.1 GCA_017615955.1 Victivallales bacterium | reverse complement strand
TCTATTTCCTGAAAAAACTTTACCGCGAAATCCACAGGAGGCATGGTGTCCTCTTCACCAATGCGACGACTTGCGACGGCATACAGGACATGACCTACTATGAGGGGTGGGACAGATACAGCGACGGTGGCCTCCAATGGCGTGACGCCGCCGATCCCATCATGATGCGTGCCCTGTATGCGCGTGAGGGAGTGCGTTTCATTCCGCTTTATTGGAGGGGCGGCAACCAGTGGAATGAGACAACCCGAAACTACAAGGAGTATGCGAATCTGGTGCTGTCGCAGCTTGTGGCGCCCGTGGAGTGCCATCACGACCCCTACCATGTACACTTCAAGGACCCCGCCACTGGAAAGACGAATTGGAGGAATGTCTATGCCCACACGGTGCCGTATTTTGACTTTTCGCTGGACGTGGGCTGGACGAGGCTGGCGAATGACGTGGATTTCAAGCCCGCCTGGTGGCGCGAGGACACAGGCGACCTTGAGGCATACGCATACCGCAAAGGCAAACTGGAGTACATTTTCACCGCGCTTAGGCATGTGAAAGGCGATTTGGCGCAGGATGTCAGGCTATCCGCCGACGCGGCAAAAATGCAATTCTCCGCCGACAAGGAGATTTTCGTCTGGCAGTACTGGCCCAGAGACCCTGACAAGAATCACCGCAACGGAAGCCCATTGCCGCCTGACTGGGACAAACTCTTCACCAAGATAGACTGTGCGCGGTGCAAGGCGGATGCAAACGGACGGCTTGTGATTGACATGGCAGCCATGCCAGGAAATCTGCCGAGGCTGGCGCTGGCCACTCAAGTTCCTGCGACATTCATCTCCCTGGAGGGCAAGCCTCTGACCTTCTGGCAGCCAGACGTGCTTGGCAACACACTCGTCGGCAATGTGAAACATGATGCGGAATCGTATGTGCTCACGGCCAACACCGTGCTTCCCGCGCAGGCGCTTGTCTGGCTGCCAGAGGCGAAGAGCACAGTTCATCTGGATGGAAAGGCCATCGAATACAGCACCCGCAAAATCGGCGAACTGGATTTTGCGGTCATCGATCTGCCGAAGGGCACATCCAGAATAGCAGTCAACATGGAAGGAGAAGCAACAATGGCGCCGACACTGGAATCATTCAGGAAAAAGGACATCAGGCTAGTTGGCTTTGGTGACTCGAACACGGATTTCAACCACTGGTCATTTGGCAGGAACTGGCTGTCCATGCTGGCATGCAATGGCAGTGATTTCTTCGGTAGGCGCGTGATCATCAACAGCGGAGTCAGCGGAGAGAACACGGCGGACGCCCTGAAGCGTGTGCAAAGCGACGTCCTTGACTTTCATCCTGACATTGTGATTGTGGCGTTTGGCCTGAATGACGCGGTGCAGTCGAGGCCGCTGGAGGACTTCAAGCGGGACTACAGGACATTGCTGGAGATGCTCAAAGGAGCGGGTTGCTACGTGATAACGCGCACGTCACAGCCTATCGTGAACATGATAAACGGATCCGAGGAACTGGCCACGGCGCCTAAAATGCCTGAATTCATGGCGGCCATTGTCGAAATCTCCAGGGAAATGGACATTCCATGCGTGGACCATTACAGTCTATGGAAAGCCTCGATGGCCTCAAAGTACAGGGGGGAACTGGTTCTGCTCATGGGCAACCGACTTCACCCCAATGAGCAGGGGCATCGCCGTCTGTACAGTGAACTTGCCCCGTTCTTGAACCTGGAGCCCGACTTCCAATGTGAGTTCACGCACCTTCTCAGGCATCAGTGAAGGTTGCATTCAACGATTTCACAAGTAACACCCAAATGAACTGGAGAACAACAATGAAAGACCGCAGATTCTTCACTTTGATCGAATTGCTCGTTGTCATCGCCATCATCGCCAT
>JAFZZD010000031.1 GCA_017615955.1 Victivallales bacterium | reverse complement strand
CCTGGGGTTACGCATGGTTGCGCCCTCCGGGCGTACATTACCTACCCTCTTGGGGAACAGAGCGTTTAATAAAACACTCTGCGCCTCTGCGTTAAAACTCTGCGTCTCTGCGTTAAAACTCTGCGTCTCTGCGCCTCTGCGTTAAAACTCTGCGCCTCTGCGTTAAAACTCTGCGCCTCTGCGTTAAAAAACTCCGTGCCGCTGCGTTGTCTTATTCCTCAAAGTCAAGCATGCAGACGCGGGTGACTTCAGAGGCTGTCGTCAGGTTCATGGACACCTTCAGGTCGCCGTCTTCCTTAAGGGTACGCATTCCGTGGTGCTTGGCGATTGCGGTTAGTTCTGTGCTGTCCTTATGTGCGTTTATTGCTGTACGCAATTCATCGTTGATCTGCATAAGTTCGAATATTGCGATACGCCCTTTGTATCTGCTGCCGGAGCAGTTTCTGCATCGCTTCGAATTGTCGTCTGGATCCCTTCCTGTGCCGTTGCATTTGGTGCAGATTCTTCGCACCAGGCGCTGTGATGCAATGCCCAGGAGCGAAGATGAAATAAGGAAGCTCTCCACGCCCATTTCCACAAGACGGGTAACCGCTCCAGCAGCGTCATTTGTATGCAGTGTACTTAGCACCAGATGTCCCGTCAAAGCCGCATGAATTGCGATTTCCGCTGTTTCCCTGTCACGGATTTCACCGACCAGTATCACGTCCGGGTCCTGACGGACAATTGCGCGCAGACCGCTGGCGAAAGTCAGGCCGATCTGTGACTTGACGTGGATCTGGGTAAGCCCCTCCATCTGGTATTCAACAGGGTCTTCGATGGTAATGATTTTCCTGTACTCCGCATTAAGCACCGCCATAATGCAATACAAAGTGGTGGTCTTTCCTGAACCAGTAGGTCCCACCACAAGTATCATGCCATGGGGCATCTTGAACATCGTCTCAAGGGCAGTTCTGTTGTCAGGCAGAAGACCCACCTTGTCCAAGTCAAAAATCGCAGTGTCCTTCTGCAGCAGACGCAGGACTATGCTTTCGCCGTGCATGCATGGCACCGTGCTGACACGCACGTCAATGGGATTGGGACCACTCAGGTCAATGCGCCCGTCCTGGGGAAGACGGCGCTCCGCAATGTTCATTCCAGCCAGCAGCTTGATACGTGAGGCAATGGCGGAATACTGGCTCTTTGGGGGACGCATGACCACCTGCAACAAGCCATCCACGCGGAAGCGTATGACCACTTCGTTCTCGGCTGGCTCAACGTGGATATCGCTGGCACCCATTTCCTGCGCCTGGGTGAATATGTCACTTACCAGCCTGACAATGGGAGCCTCCCTGGCAAGGTCCCGCAAGGCCTGCTCGCTGTCCCCGTCCGCCAGATCCACGTCTGTGTCCTGCTTGTCATAGAGAGAGGAAATATACCGTTCGATATATGAACGGCGTGTCAGCAGGAAACTTGCCTCCATGTCATACACATTGCGCCACTGGAGGGAAAGGAAGCCTGCGTTGTATGGGGTGGCAATTGCAATTACCACGTGTACTCCGTCCCACACAAGAGGCAGACAGTCATTGTCATCCAAAAAATCAAAGGTGATTTCAGGAAATGCCACGACTTCCTTGATGTCCTCCTCGTCCAGCAAAGGAATGCCAGAAGCCTTGGAGTATATGGACAGCAGCGTGTTTTCCTCGATTTTGGAGGATGACACCAGTTTCCAGTCGTCTTCAGCACTACCGCAAGGCACTGTATCGCCTTCAGGAACCTTAAGTGCAAGTGCGATTTCCTCGCCAATTTCCCTGGCAAGCTGTGCGCTGGACTTGCTTGGCACAGCCCCCAGCTTGAAACTGGCGTTCCCGCCATTCAGTTCTTCGTGGTTATTGCTGTCATTCAAAGTCATTGCAATTAAATCCTATGCTATCAGTAATTGCGGTTGGCATTGTTCGCCTTCTCTATTTCCTCAAGAGATGCCTTGTAGCGGCGGACAAGTTCCTCCTGCGGGTTCTTGTTGTCCACTACGTTCACTGTCAAAAGCACCAGCAATTCCGAACGGGTGTTCTTCTTGACGTTGTTGCGGAAGAGAACTCCCAGGTAAGGGATGTCTTTAAGGAATGGTATTCCAGAATTGTTGTCCGTATTTTCATTTTTGATCATACCGCCCATGATCAGCGTGGAATTGTCCGGCACCACCAATTCCGATGACAAGGACTTGTTCACAATGGTGGGAGGCACATTGACATTGTTAACGTCACGGTAAACAGCATTTGACACCTCCTGGGAAATCACCATGCGAACATCGTTGCCAGCAGTGACATAAGGTGTCACCTTCATGATGATACCCGTGTCAAGATATTCGTAGTTGCTGCGCATGTTTTCGGTATCGGAATATGTGGTTGACTCAGTGGGGACCGCCACCTTGTCACCCAGAGAAATCTGGGCCTCGGCGCCGCTTACCGCCACAACGTGTGGCTCTGACAGGACACGTGTATTGGATGCGCCGGCCACTGCCTTGATCAATGCCAGTGGATCGCCGTGGGCATTCTTGTACAAGAGGCCCAGCCCCACGTTTGACATAATTGAAGTCAATGAACTGTCCGTGGTTATATTGCCTTCGCTGTTGAACAAGCCAGTCACGGAATTCTGGTGCTCGTGGCCGAATATCTTGTTCAGCGAATATGAAATGCCATATTCAGTCTCCTTGTTGAGGCTAATGTCAGTTATGATTGCCCGAATGGAGACCTGCCTGGGGGGCACATCCTGCCTCTGCAGGAATGCCTTGAGCATCGTCCAGCAGCGCTGCGTCGTCTTAATGGTGAGGCGGTTGCTTTCCTCATCGGTATATACAGTCACAGGCGTCTCGAAGATGGTGCTCTGCAACGAAGGCACATTCGTATTGTTATTGTTGTTCGTGCCAGTCCTGTTAGTGCCGACTGTGCCAGTTATCCTGTTGTTGGCATTGTTTCTGTTTGTGGTGCTGGTGTTGTTGGTAGTAGTCGTATTCCTGTTGTTGGTGTTTGTCGTGGTGGATGACGTATTGCGGCGTGTGGAACTTGTGCTGGACGTGGTGCGGTTGCTGCCACTCCCGCTGGTTGAACTGCTGTTGGCAGTGACCTCCGCATTGAAAAAAGTGGAAAGGGCATTGCTCAGGCTGCTGACCGTGCTGTGACGCACGTTGTAGAAGAAGATTTCATCCTTGTCCAGCATGTCGGAACGGTCAAGGATCTTAATCCACTTGCCAACCTCGTCCACCACTTCTTTCAATGAGGCTGAAACCACAATCGCACCCAGGCGCGGCAGCGCAGTGACCTTGATGGCACCGCCGCTGGGGGCATTGGCAGAGGCGACAGGCATTCCCAGCACAGGCAGCAGATTGTTCAGTTCGCTGGCCACATCGTCCGCCAGGACCTCATGCAATGGGAATATGCTTACTGGCCACTCCCGCTCGCCCTTGTTGTCAATGCGGGCTATGAGTTCCTTCAGCTTGTTAACGTTGGCAGGAGCCTCGACAATAAGGATTGTATTGGAATCAGCCAGGTCAGTGGCGGTGGCGCCGTCAGTCATGAACGGCTTTATTATATTGGCCACATCAGCACTTTTCTTGTAGCGGATTGGAATGAAAAGAACCTCCACATTGGGCTGCACGTCGTGGTCAGCGAAAATGCGGCGTTCCTTCGGCATCTTGTCAAACGGCAGGATGTTGATGAAGCCTGAGCTTGGAGATGCGTATGCGCCAGAAAGCCACAGCAGGTGCTGCAAAGTATCCCATATTTCCTTTGCCTTCATGGTGGTCTTGATGTTGACCGTGACCGCGCCTTTGACAGCCGGATCCACCAGATAACTGAAGTTCAGCACTTCCTTTGCAGCAAAAAGGCTCACCATCTCGGTGATCTGGGCATTGTCCAGATTTATTTCAAAGGAGACCTCCTCGTCGGGATTTGTGATGCCCTTGACTACCCCCACGGGATATTCGCTGACTTTTGCATTGGCCAGGTTGGATTCGGTACGCACTGGCGCCACCAGTTCCCTGTCTGTTTGCGTATTCTTCAAAGCATCATTGTCCGCCAGCTCAACGCCAAGTGGCGATTCATCCAGCGTTTCAGCTTTGGGGACCTGCATTTTCTGGAATGGAAGGGGTTTGGTCTTGTATTCAGAAGCCTCCTTTTTCTTTGATGTAAAGATAGGCTCCCTCGTCACATTGCCTTCTCCATTTGACACGGTCTGGCACGATGTTCCCAACAGCAGCATTGCCATCAGAACAGGTCCCGCCTTACGCAAAATGTTTTTTCTGCATAAAATCATCATTTCTTCCCTTCTGCTATGTCTTATATGTAATTCAATTCCTTGTACAAGAAAAAGTCACCTGTTGTTATTATTAAAGTCACCTGTTGTTATTATTGTTGTTTCTGAATCCACTGCCGAAATTGCTTCCTGGCGGTCCTGGAGGCGTACTGCCAGCCCCTCCCATTTGGACACGCTGGATATTCTGCTGATTCTGCTGATTCTGCTGATTCTGCTGCAGTTGCTGCATGCGCTGGCGCTGCTGGTGCATATTCTCCATAAACTGCACACGACGCTGCAATTCCTCGTTTGACAGATTCTGCCCCCTGCTTCTGGCAAAGTTCTTCGCCTGCTCTTCAAAACGTGCCTTGCGCTTGGCCTGCTCGGCCTGGTCCTTTACCCTCTGTGCGTCTGCCTTTTCCTTTTCACGATATTGCGACTGGACAGCCAGAGCCTCCTTCTTGGCATTTTCACGGCGCACTGAATTATTGGTATTTGCCTCGTCCAGCACCAAAGTCAAATCCACGCCGCCCCTGGTGATGATGACCTTGTTTTCCTCCACGATTATGCTTTTCACCGAATATCCTGTGTCGGCGATTGCATCGCCAGCCCTGTAGATATTCTTATCGACCCTGCGGTCGCCAGTCGCAACCACAGGTTCTGGCTCCGCCTGCCTGTTCATAGGACGTCTCATGCCAGGGTTGTTGTTCATATTGTTATTGTTGCCTCTGAAATTGTTATTGTTGTTGAAATTATTGCCGCCCCTGAAATTGTTCCTGTTGTTTTGACGCACGTTGGACTTGACCTGAGTGATAATGGCCACCGGAACAGCCTCGTCCTTCTTTCCTATGCGAGCGATGCCGACCACCTCGAATTCGGAGTTTGTCATGGCGCGTCCCTGAACCTCGCCAGATGCCGTTTCAGGGCCGTTTTCCCCTTCTTTTCGCACATCGCTGAAAAGACTTTTCTCCCAAATGACATCAT
>JAFZZD010000273.1 GCA_017615955.1 Victivallales bacterium | reverse complement strand
GGCTTCAATTGCCTACCCTCTTGGGGAACATAGCGTTAAGCTAGCGGCTACGATAGTTTGCGGCATGGCGCGGGAGTTTTGAAATTGCCTCTACTATCTTCTATTGAAGTAGCTATGGCAAAGTCCCTGTCGCCACTAACGCATAAAATACCTGGCAAACAGTGCCTCCTGCTTGCCTTGGCAGATGGCCTTCACTGTGCCTGGCTTGCATCTGCCAGAGTACTCCTCCGCGATGAGGCCCGCCTCCGTGCGGCACATTTCATCATGCAGCGGGAAGTATTCCTCCTGCAGGAAATACGCATACTTAAGCAGACGTCTTGGACCGAAGCCGTAGGGCACCTCGTTTTCAAAGTCCATGAAGGCGACTGCATTGCCCTCCTTCACAGCCTGGCATATACCCTCTGTGGTGTTTGCCTTGGCGAAAGCGATGGTGTATTGCCGTCCCAGCAGTCTCTCCGCATTATGGCTGTCGGTGCTGCCCACCAGGGGAATAAGCTTGCCTTTTTTGAGGGATTCCTCCTGCCACAATGCCAGGGCCTCCATATTGCCCATGCGAAGCACATTCATTCGATTGGAAACCTGCCCCAGACCAATCACCTCCATGGCATCGTACTTGCCCTGCTTCAGGATATGCTCCCTGACAGGCGCAGGCAGATTGCAGCGGTCGCCAGTTCTCCAGAACGGATGGGCGAATATGACCGTGCCGCCATATTCGTGGATCTTGTCCATTATATAGTCGGCGGAGGCGCACATCTCCCGCACAGTCCTGCCCAACGTCGCCGGCATTTCCGCCATTCGCCTCTCCAAATCGGCCTGGTACTCCTCAAAATGCGCATTGATGTAGTCGCAGACGCCTTCACGTGCGCCAATGCTTACAATGTGGTTTGGGGAATAGAAGTCGTTGTTCACAAAATATGTGGCACGCCTTCCTATCAGGGAATGGCATTCCTCGCCAGGCAGGACATTGCATTCAGTGCCCAGTTCCTGCGCATATTGACGCAGAATGCGCGATGGTTCGTGCTGCGCATGGTCAGTCAGCGCAAAAAAGTCCAGGCCATATTTTCTGGCTGTCTTCAGCAGATATTTTGGATCCTCGTCCCTATTGCCGCACTGTGACCAACTGCCATGCACATGCAAGTCTCCCTTGAAGGGTCTCAAGGCGAACAAATCCTCCTCCAATGCATAGATTTTGAAAACGTACTGCACCTTTGCAACTTGTTCAGGGGACACGGTTTGCAGTGCGAAACCATATTCTTCTTCCCTTGTTGCCGTGAAATCGAACACAATGCAATCGTCCTCAATGGAATAAGGAAGCAAATCTGACGTCACCTTGTCGTGGGGTATATCGCCGTCAGCCAGGACCTTGTCATCGCAGAAGGACTTCAGCAAAAGCGTGTCGCCATTCTTCTGCAGAAATGAAGGTTGTTTCTGGAAGAACAGCGCCCTCACGCGAATGCGCACCTTTTTGCCAACGGGTATTATTCTGGGAAAAACATCAAGAAACTCTGTGTCAGACGGCATTTTAACCTCCAATCTTCATATACCGAATGGCGGAAGCAAGGGACTGTATTCCCGCCATTCATTCTCCTTCCAAAACACCTTAGCCAGGAAAAGGCCCTTGCCAGGCGCACTGTCCGCTGCGGCGGAACGGTTCTTCGCCTCCAACACACGCAGTGCCTCCTCTGGGGCGGCATAGCCAGAACCCACATGCACCAGATAGCCCGTCAGGCCACGCACCATCTTGTAGAGGAAACTCTCGCCAACCGCGTTCACAAAAAGCAAGCCGCCCTTCTCCAGCACCTCCAGGCGCCACAGTTTCCGCACCGTGCTGCCAATGTCAATGCCGGGATTCGCGGCAAAGGAGGCAAAGTCATGCTCTCCCACCAGCAGAGCGGCGGCCTTGCGCATCGCCTCAACGTCCAGCGGTCTGGGCGTCTTCCACACGAAGGGCGCAGCCATGGGGCTGGTCTTCATTCCTGGGGAAATGCAGTAGGTGTATGCCTTGCCGAAGTTGTCATAGCGGGGATTGAAGCCAGGCTTTTCCACGCATACGTTCTTCACCAGGATGTCCTCTGGCAGCCAGCGGTTCAGCTTGTACAGGAGCCATTCTGGCGTCAGTTCCTCATGCCCCTTTACAGTAAAACTGGCGTGCTGGTCCAGTGCATGCACGCCAGCGTCAGTCCTGCTGCATCCAAGCACCCTGAGTTCTGGCTCCTGGAGCATGAGGCGCAGACGCATGAGCAACTCGCCTTGAACCGTCTTGTAGTTGGACTGCACCTGCCAGCCACTATACGCCGTGCCATTGTAGGCAAGCGTGATATGCCAGGTATGTTCTTCCTGTATTATTTCCTGTTCTTCTTCCATAATTGTATTCGCGCGGCCTGGGGCCGCGCGTCAGGACGCGGGAATGCCGTTACGTTCTGTGCGCGGG
>JAFZZD010000272.1 GCA_017615955.1 Victivallales bacterium | reverse complement strand
GGGCGGCTTCAGCCGCCCCGTGAATTTCACAAAACAGGCTAAATAAATTTAGCATTTCTGCGTTATCTGTAAGCACAAGGACATATAGAACATAAATAATCTTTCTGGAGTGGAACAATGAGTGATTTGGTAAGAAGGGTTTTCGTGGAAAAGCGTGCTGGCTTCAATGTGGAGGCTGTACAATTGCTTTCCGACATCAGGGAAAACCTGGCAGTGAAGGGACTTGAGGACATGCGCGTGCTGAAGCGCTATGACATATCAGGTCTTGAGGACAGTGAATACCAGGCGGCCAGGGACAGCATACTCTCCGAACCCAACTGCGACAGGATTTTTGAGGACAGCCTGCCAAAGGACGAATACAGCTATTTTGCAGTGGAATATCTTCCTGGCCAGTATGACCAGAGGGCGGATTCCGCAGCGCAATGTGTGCAGTTGCTCACCCAGAAGGAGCGCCCGCTGGTAAGGAGCGCCACAGTCTATGGCCTCAAGGGCACATTGTCAAAGGACGAACTTTCACGCATAAAGTCCTACCTCATCAACCCAGTGGAAAGCCGCGAAGCTGACATGGGCAAGCCGGACACCTTGGTAATGCAGGCAAACACGCCGCCAGACGTGAAGGTACTGGACGGCTTCTGCAAATTGGACAAGGCGGGCATCAAGGAAATGACAAAGCAATTTGGCCTTGCCATGAGCGCAGAGGATTTGGCATTTTGCCAGGAGTATTTCAGGGATGTGGAAAAGCGCGAGCCCAGTTTTACAGAAATACGTGTGATTGACACATATTGGTCGGACCACTGCCGCCACACCACATTCCACACTTGCATCGATTCCACGGAAATCGAGTTGTCGCCATATACCAAGCCCATACTGAAGTCCTTCCAGGAATACAAGGAATTGAGGCAGGAACTGGGCCGCAGCGAAAAACCGCTTTGCCTTATGGACATTGCGACTATCGGTGCCAGGGAACTGAAGCGCCAGGGCAAACTGGCAAACCTGGACGCCTCCGATGAAATCAACGCCTGCTCCATTGAAATCGAGGCAACGGTGGATGGCAAGAAGGAGCGCTGGCTGGTGATGTTCAAGAACGAAACCCACAACCACCCCACGGAAATCGAGCCATTCGGCGGCGCGGCCACATGTCTTGGTGGCTGCATACGCGACCCATTGTCTGGCAGGTCATACGTTTATCAGGCCATGCGCATAACAGGCGCTGGCGACCCGCGTACACCCATTGACCAGACACTGCCAGGCAAGCTGCCACAGCGCAAAATCACCCGCACTGCGGCGGCTGGATATTCCTCATACGGCAACCAGATTGGACTGGCGGCTGGCAAGGTCCAGGAAATATACCATCCTGGCTTCGTGGCAAAGCGCCTTGAATTGGGCGCCGTCATTGCCGCTGCTCCCAAGGAGAACGTGGTGCGTGGAGTGCCCCAGGAAGGCGATGTGATACTGCTGATTGGCGGCAGGACTGGCAGAGATGGCTGCGGAGGCGCGACCGGTTCTTCCAAGGCGCATACAGGCTCCTCGTTGCTGACCTGCGGCGCAGAAGTCCAGAAAGGCAATCCACTCACGGAACGTAACATACAGCGCCTCTTCAGGAATCCAGCATTCTCCAGGCTGGTGAAGCGCTGCAACGACTTCGGTGCTGGCGGCGTCTGCGTGGCAATCGGTGAACTGGCGCCTGGACTTATGATTGAACTGGACAAGGTACCAAAGAAATATGACGGACTGGACGGGACTGAACTGGCAATCTCCGAATCGCAGGAGCGCATGGCATGCGTAATCTCGCCAGAGGACGTGGACAAGGCAATCCAGCTGTCAAAGGAAGAGAATCTGGAAGCGACGCGGGTGGCTACGGTCAGCTCATCAGGCAGGCTGACAATGAACTGGCGCGGCAAGACAATCGTGGACATTGCACGCAGCTTCCTGGACACCAACGGCGTAACCCAGCATTCAGAGGCATTCGTTGAGGCGCCTGACGAAGCAAAGGACTTCTTCAAGGCACAGCCCAAAGGCAATACCCTGGAGGAGGCATGGATCAACAATCTACAGGATTTGAATGTCTGCTCCCAGAAGGGCTTGGTGGAACGTTTTGACGGCAGCATCGGGGCCTCCACAGTAATCAGCCCCTACGGCGGCAAGACGCGTATGTGCCCCAACGAGGCAATGGTGGCTAAACTGCCAGTTGCGGGACAGACCGACACAGCCACGATCATGAGCCACGGCTACGACCCATATCTCTGCGAGTGGAGCCCATACCACGGCGCACTATATTCTGTAATTGAATCACTGGCGAAAATCGCTGCCGCTGGCGGCAAGGCAGCGGACTGCCGCCTCAGTTTCCAGGAATTCTTTGAAAGGCTCAATGCAGAGCCGCATCGCTGGGGCAAGCCATTCGCCGCATTGCTGGGCGGTCTGAAGGCGCAGCTGGAGTTCGGCACTGCGGCAATTGGCGGCAAGGATTCCATGTCAGGCACATTCGAAAACATATCGGTGCCCCCTACCCTGGTGTCCTTTGCAGTGGATGTGCGCAATGCAGGTAAAATCAACACTCCAGAGCTTAAATCCGCAGGTGACAAGCTGTTTGTGCTCACATCGCCCAGGGACGAAGCTGAAATGCCCGATTTCCATAAGCTGAGGGACAACTTCGCCGCCATGTATCGCCTGACACAAGCTGATGCAATTCGCGCGGCGGCAACGGTGGGCCATGGCGGCATTGCCGCTGCATTGAGCAAGATGGCATTCGGCAACATGCTGGGCGTGAAGATAGAGGACGGCTGGGACAAGGATGCGCTGTTCTCCCCAGACTTCGGCGCAATCATAGTCGAAGTCAAAGACGATAAAGTCATGGACGGTCTGAACGCCAAGCTGCTGGGCACCGTCACCGACAAGCCTGAAATCGTGGTTGGCACAACGGAAATTTCTCTGGAAAAGGCACTGAAAGCATGGACAGAGCCGCTGGAAAAGGTGTTTCCCACAACAGTGCAGCTGCCTGAAATCAATGCACAGTGGAAGCCATATACCGCAGGAACCAAGATACATGGTGGCACAAAGGTTGCACAGCCACGGGTGTTCATACCCGTGTTCCCTGGCACGAACTGCGAATATGACACGCAGCGGGCATTCGAGCGGGCAGGTGCCATCGTGGAGAGCCTGGTCATACGCAACAAATCTGCCGCAGACATTGAGGAGAGCGTGGCTGCCATCGCAAAGGCTGTGCAGAACGCGCAGATTGTGATGTTCCCTGGCGGCTTCTCTGGCGGTGACGAACCTGATGGTTCTGGCAAATTCATCGCAACCACATTCAGGAATCCCCGCGTTGCAGCGGCAATCAACTCATTACTCAAGGAAAGAGACGGTCTCATGCTGGGCATCTGCAATGGCTTCCAGGCGCTAATCAAGCTGGGGCTGGTGCCATACGGCGAAATACGCCCTGTTCTGGCAAAGGACGATCCTACCTTGACATTCAACACAATCGGCAGGCACGCTGCTACCGTGGTCAACACAGTGGTGGCATCCAACATGTCCCCCTGGCTGGCGAACTGCAAGCCAGGTGACATCCACACCATGCCAATCTCACACGGTGAAGGACGCTTCGTCGCCACGCCAGAAACAATCCGCGCACTCTTCGAGAACGGGCAGGTTGCATTCCAGTATGCTGACCTGGAAGGCAAGCCAGCCAACACAATGCCATGGAACCCCAATGGCTCCATGGCCGCAATCGAGGGCATCACATCCGCAGACGGGCGTGTGCTGGGCAAGATGGGGCACTCGGAACGCGCGGAGGACAGCTACATCAACCTCAACATTCCAGGCAACCCGCAACAGGGCATCTTCAAGGCAGGCGTAGCCTACTTCAAGGGCTAATGAGCGTCACGCAGCGTCTTTCATGTGGGCGCTGATGCGCATGGAAGTCCAACGTCCTGATGCGCGGCCAATGGCCGCCCACCCTGGGTGCATGGAAGTCCAACGTCCTGATGCGCGGCCAATGGCCGCGCACATAAAAAACAAGGAAAACAAACATGCCAGTACAGGATTTAAAACATGGAAGTCCAATGACTCCAGCCATACGTATGCTCAAGGCCGCGAAGGTGAACTACATCGAGCATTTGTATGTGTGGGAGGAGCATGGCGGCACATCCCAGATTGCCAAGGTGCTGAATGTTGACGAGCACAAGGTAATCAAGACACTCATCATGGAGACAGATGCAAAGAAGCCCTTTGTGATACTGATGCATGGGGACAACTCGGTGTCCACAAAGGAGATGGCCCGCGTACTCAAGGTGAAAAGCGTGTCCCCATGTACACCTGAACAGGCAGACAAGAACAGCGGCTACCACGTTGGCGGCACATCGCCATTCGCCACCCGCAGGCAAATGCCAGTATATGTGGAAGCCTCCATTCTTGAACTGGACAAGATCTACATCAACGGAGGCTACAGGGGCTTTTGCCTTGAGATGGATCCAGAGGTGATTACCCGTCTTCTCAATGCGACCCCAGTCAATGTGGCAATTTGAAGACTTTCACATTTTTAAGATAGAAGGAGCGATATGAGCAATTCACTTGTTATAGTCGAATCCCCCACAAAAGCGCGTACCATTGGGCGTTTTCTGGGGCAAGGCATCACTGTGATGGCTTCCCAGGGCCATGTCCGCGACCTGCCTGAAAGGGCATTGGGCGTGGACATCGCCAACGACTTCCATCCAGATTATGAAATGACCGCCAACGGCAAGCGCATAATACGCCAATTGAAGCAGGAGGCGGCCTCCGCCAATGACATCTATCTCGCAACCGACCCTGACCGCGAAGGAGAGGCCATAGCCTGGCATCTGCAAGAAGTGCTGAAGGGCGGAAGGGCAGCATTCCACCGCATTACATTCCACGAAATCACACAGAGCGCAATACAGCGCTCCTTTGCCAATCCAGGCAACGTCGATATGAACATGGTGGATGCGCAGCAGGCACGTCGCGTGCTGGACAGAATCGTGGGCTACCAGGTCAGCCCCATGCTATGGCGCAATATCCAGAAAGGAACAAGCGCCGGCCGTGTGCAAACCGTTGCCTTGCGCCTGGTGGTGGAAAGGGAGCGTGAAATACAGGATTTCAAGCCCACAGAATACTGGAACATGGATGCCATCTTCGGCGTAGGCGCCAACACAACACTCAAGGCGCGGCTGTCGCGTGTAAACGGCAGCAAGGTACTGGTGGGCAGCGGTCCTGATGCAGAGCGGCTGGGCACAGCACTGCAAAGCAGCGGTGTCGTCCACAAGATCAGTTCCGTAAGCAACAATCCGCGCAAGAAGAATGCGCCGCCGCCGTTCATAACCAGCACGCTTCAACAGGCAGCAGGCAGTTCAATGCGTTTCAGTGCATCGCAGACCATGAAGATTGCCCAGGAGCTATACGAAGGCATCAACTTGGGTGCGGCGGGACAGGTCGGCCTTATCACCTACATGAGAACCGATTCGGTCAACATAGCAAAGGAGGCACAGGACGAAGCCAGGGCCTACATCGCCGCCAACTACGGTCGTGACTTTGTGCCGGAAAAGCCCAACATATATCGTTCCAGGAAGTCCGCCCAGGAGGCCCACGAGGCTATACGCCCCACTTCCATGCAATATGCGCCTGATGCCATCGCGCAGTACCTTACGCCCCAGCAACTCAAGATCTACCGCCTGATATGGAACCGCTTCATCGCAAGCCAGATGGCACCCGCCAGGCAGATGGACCATGTCATAGAGGTGGAGAGCACAGGCGGGCAGCTGCTCACCACCAGCGCCAGTGGCCTGGTAAACGACAAGGACGCCGCAAATGCAACTGGCGTGGTTTGCCTGTTCCGCGCAGCGGCACGCGAAACGCTCTTCCCAGGATACCTGCAGGTCTATAACATAAAGGACGTAGGCGAGGAAGATGACCCGGACGAGCAACTGAAGACACTTCCAAATCTGCCCGTGGGACAGCTTTGCGCATTGCTTCAGCTTCTCAAGGAGCAGTGCTTCACCCAGCCACCGCCGAGATATACAGAGGCATCCTTGGTCAAGGCACTGGAGCAGAACGGCGTTGGGCGCCCATCCACTTACGCCACCACAGTCAACACAATCCAGGAAAGGGACTATGTCTCAAAAGACAAGAACGGCCTTGCCCCCACGGATTTGGGCTTCCGCACCTGCGACTATCTGGTACAGCAGATGCCTAGCCTGTTTGACATCGGCTTCACCGCCGACATGGAAAATCAGCTTGACGCAGTGGAGGAAGGCAAGGAGAACTGGGTGCAGATGCTGAAGGACTTCTATGAGAAGTTCCAGACATGGACAGGGATGAAGTCCGTTGACACCGCTGGTGAGGCAGGCGATGCCGTGCGTAATCTTGCCGCCTGCTTCAAGCCTGGCTTCAAGTTCGACCCGCCCAGCGGCGCGGGACGCTGGAGAATCGACGATGCAAGATTCATTCAGAGCATACAGGAGAACATCAAAAATGGCAAGCCCCTTTCGGAAAGACAGTGGAGTGCGCTACTGAAGATGTCCGCCAAGTATGCGAGGACAAATCCTGAAATACTTGCCGTTGCGAAGCAGAACGGACTTGAGGAAGAACTCAACAGGATAATCGAAGAGCTGAAGCAGAATGCGGCAAACGAGGAGAAGCAGAA
Organism: Victivallales bacterium; assembly: GCA_017615955.1. The sequence goes on along the minus strand of JAFZZD010000272.1, from coordinate 1,104 downwards.
GGTGAATACTGCCTTGAACGACCTGCTTGATGCAATGCGCGGCCTTGAATTCAATGCACCTGTCACACGCGGAGGGCGCATATTCAGTGATGCCAGGTTCTTCACTTCCCTGGATGCACGTGTCGCCTCTGGAAAGCCATTGACGGATGCACAACTGGCTGCCCTAATCAAAGTGGCGGAGCGCTATGCAGGGAAAATACCCAACTTGCCACAACTTGCCACGGCATTGGGCTACAATGTGCAGATTGAGACACCCAACGAGGCGCCAGAGCAACAGGCTGCGGTCACCGAAGAGAAAAACGCAATAGCAAGCCAGGCTGGCCAATTGCTGGCAATGGCGGAGAAAATCACCAATTGGAGAGCACCCTCCACCAAGGGCAAGCGTGTTTTTGACGACCATGAATTCGTGGATTCACTGAAGAGTCAATTCCAGCAGAAGGGAACATTGTCCGACAAGCAGCTGGCGGCGCTTCGCCGCGTCATGGCGAACTACAAGAGCAGCGTGGAAGGTCTGGAGGCCGTGCTTGAGGATGTGGGCGAGGTGCATGAGGACTATGGTGTTTGCCCCAAGTGCGGCAAGCCTCTTGTTCGAAGATACATGCGTCGCAGCGGGCAGAACTCCGTGTTCCTGGGTTGCTCCGGCTATCCTGCCTGCCGTTTCACAAAGGACCTGCAGAAGAAATGAACACGGACACTGCCATCGTAATGCTTGCCCACAACGGCGTGGACTTTACCAGGCACGCATTGGAGAGCATTCTGGGCGCAAAGACGCTGCCTGATGAAATGTTCCTGGTGGACAACTGCTCAAGCGACAATACACCACAGTTGATACAGGACTTTGCCCCCAGGTTGCGTGAGGCTGGAATTGCCTTCACCACTTGGCGCAACAGCGAAAATGTGGGCTGCTCACTGGCCAGGAACCAGGCATGGGAGAAGGTGCAGTCAAAATACACAGTGTTCATGGACAATGACGCGGCGGTTTGCACGGCAGACTGGCTTGCACGCATGGCATCATGCTTCCAGCAGGATGAGAAACTGGCAATACTGGGACCAAAGATAATCTACCCATTCAAGCCGCACTGCATACAGAGTGCAGGTGTCTCC
>JAFZZD010000271.1 GCA_017615955.1 Victivallales bacterium | reverse complement strand
GTATTCAGCCTTCATTGGGTATCAGTAACTAAAGTGGGCAGTGGACAGTGGACAGTGGAATGTTAGGGGCGTGGGGCGAAAAGCCCAGCACTATTCCGTGCGGCACATTATTCCGCGCGGCCAGTGGCCGCGCGTCAGGACGCGTGACCGCCATCCGCGTCTGGCAGGTACGAATCTATTTGCATTTATGGAAAGTGTATCAAATGTCTCCAGTCATAGCCTCGATAGGCAGGATGAATGCCTTGATGCCTTCGTGGGAGCCGATTTCGTTTCTGATGGCCTGGATATCGTCAAACAGTTTTTTCGCCCTGTCTTCTGGCAGAATGGTCATGATCGCGGAGTTTGCGCCAGGCCACACGTCGTTGTCCATTTTAGGCCCTGTGGTGACGCCTTTTCCCACTACACGTGGCCACTGCGTGAAGCAGGGTGCGCCGCTGCCTTCGAAAAGTGCCATTACCTCGTCGTTGATGGAAATATTGTATATCAGCAATACCATTTTTAGATTGCAGCTCATACCATTGACCTCCTTGTCTTGGCAACCAGGCTATACATAATTGGAATCAAGACCAGCGTCACCAGCGTTGAGATGCTGAGACCGCCTATGATGGCGATGCTTAACGGCGACCACAGCTCGGAGCCGGTGGTGCGGGACAGCGCCATGGGCAGCATGCCGAATATGGTGGTGAGTGTTGTCATCAGCACAGGTCGCAGCCTTTGTCTGCCAGAAGTGACCACCGCATCGCGAACTTCCCTGCCTCGCGAAAGCAGGATGTTGATGTAGTCAATCAGAACGATTGCGTTGTTGACAACCGTGCCCACCAGCATGATCAGGCCGATGAAGGACATTATGTTCAGTGTCTTGCCAGTCAAGGCCAGCGCGAATATGGCGCCGGCGAATGCAAACGGAATGGAGAACATGACGATGAACGGCGCCAGATATGATTCGAACTGGGCGGCCATGACCATGTACACCAGCAGGATGCCCAGCACCAGTATCAGTGTAAGGTCTCTGAAGGACTTGCCCTGTTCCTTGACCTGTCCGTCGTATGTGATCGCCACGCCAGGCGGAAGGGCAATTTTCTCGTCGATGGCCTTGCGCAGGTCGGAGAACACCTCGCCCAGCGAGCGGTCATACACGTCCATCTGAAGTTGCACCACGCGTTCCTGGCCTGTGCGGTTGATGGTGACAGGCCCCAGTTCCTCGCTGATGGTGGCGAAGGAATCCAGGCGGATGCGGTTGCCGTTCACGGTGATTTCGCTGTTCTGAATGTCTGTGATGCTGGTGCGCTGGTCTTGGCCAAGTTGCACGAAGATGTCGTATTCGTCTTCGCCCTGGCGGAACTGGCTTGCCTCCTTGCCGTAGAAGAGTGTGCGGATTGATGAGACGATGTTGTCCACATTCACGCCCAGGACGGCGGCCATTTCGCGGTCGATGTTGATGACGATTTCGCGGTTGCCGTTGTCGAATGTGACGATTGGGTCACGTACGCCAGGGATATCCATTGCCAGGTCCTTGATGCAGTTTGCGATTCCCTGTGTCGTGTCCAGGTTGTAGCCCAGGATTTTGACGATGATGGGCTTTTCATTGTTGCCGCCCATGATCATGGTCATGAGTCTGTTGGACGTATCCAGGAAAATGCGGTTGAATTCTGGCCAGGTGCGGAGTTCCTTCAGTATGCGGTCGCCCAGTTCGGCTGTGCCGTATGGGCGCTCTTCCATGGGGATGTACTTGATGTTCAGCTGTCCCACGTGGGAGCCTCTGTTGCCCCAGCCTGATGAGCTTCGTCCAGCGCGCCAGTTGGTGAAGCGTATGCCGGTTGTACGCGGAGTGGGGTTGCCGTTTTCGTCCAGTTCCTCCTTGTTTGGCGCGATGCCCTTGCCCTTTTCCTTCAGCAGTTCCTTTTCCTTTGCATAGACCACGTCCACGATTTTGCGGGCTGTTTTTGCTGTAAGTTCCGCTCGTGTGGAGACTGGCAGCTGGAAGCGGATGCCCATTTCGCCAGTATCCTGGTCAGGCGTGAATTCCGAACCCACGAATGGAATCACCATGATTGCAATGCCAACGACCGCAACTGCCAGAAGAATGACTGTGGATGAATGCCGCAGGCCGAAGTCCAGCAGCCTGCCATACGCATTCTCGAATGTCTGGAATCTCTTTTCAGACCATTGGTAGAGGCGCTTGCCCAGGGAGTTGTCCTTTGCAGCCTCCTCTATTTCCTTTTGGGTGCGGGGGACTGGCTTCAGCAGCAGGGAACTCAGCATGGGAGTCAGCGTCAATGCGCAGGCAAGACTGGCCAGAAGCGTGGCGGTGACAAGGCCGCCCAGCTGGCGGAACATGATGCCAGACGCACCTTCCACAAACACCAGCGGCATGAACACGCAAATCGTGGTGGCCGTGGAGGCCACCAGGGACAGACCCACCTCGCTGGCCGCGAACATGGAGGCCTCGCGCACCTTGACCCCGCGGTTCACATGGCTGGTTATGTTCTCCAGGACGACGATGGCGTTGTCAACCACCATGCCTATGGCGATGGCCAGAGCGGACAGGCTGATCATATTGATGGTCCATCCCATAAAATACATATAGCAGAATGCAATAATTAGCGAGAAAGGAATGGTCAATACAATGACCAGCGAGGTTCTTGCATTGCGCAGGAAGAAGTAGGACACCAGGATGACGAAGAGACCGCCCCACAGCACCGAACTGCGCACGTTGTTGATGGACTGCATGATGAATGTGCTGGAATCGTTCACGATGTAGAAGTCGATGTCGCGTGGGATGACTTTCTTGAGTTCCTTGAGTTCGTTTTTGACGGCGTTGCATACGGCGACTGTGTTTGCGCCAGTGCGTTTTTGCACGATCATGATCATGCCGTCCCTGCCCATGGTCTCGACGTACTGCGTGATTTCCTCGAAAGAATCCTTGATTTCGGCCACGTCCTTCAGGCGTATGATTGCGCCGTCCTTTTGGAGCAGTGGGATTTCCTTGATTTGTTCCGGGTCTGCATATTCGCCCAGGATGCGGATGGTGTATTCAATGATGCCCAGTTTGAGCGTGCCGGCGGGAAGTGTCTTGTTTTCATCGTCAATGGCTCTCTCGATGTCCTTCAAAGTAAGGCCGTATCCAGACAGTTTTTCGCGGGAGAGAATGACATTGATCTGCCGCCGCAGGCCGCCGAATGCATCAACGGAACCCACGCCGTCCAGGCGCTGCAATGGCTGAAATACCTCGTCATCAATGATGTCGTACAGTTTTTCAATGCTTTCCTTGGCTGTGACGCCAATGACCATGATCGGCATGTTGGCCGAGTCGAATTTGAAGATGAGCGGGTCGTCCACATCGTCAGGCAGGTTTCTTCTGACGCGGTCAATCTGTGAGCGTACATCGTTGGAGGCCTCGTTGATGTCGGTGCCCCATGTGAACTGGCATGTGATCTGGGAGCGCCCTTCCGATGTATTGGAGCGGATTTCGTCCAGATTGGAGACTGACCCCAGCCGCTTCTCCAGCACACGGGTGACCTTTGTCTCCACGTCTTCGCAGGAGGCGCCTTCCCAGGTTGTCATGACAGTCACCCTGGAGGGTTCGATGTCAGGCGCCAAATCGATGCCCAACTTGATGAAGCAGATAATTCCCAATGCCAGCAGCATCAGAAAGAACATTGCCGTGGCTACGGGGCGATTTACACCAAATTCAGGTAGTTTCATAGAGGTAAATTAGTTATGAGTGGACAGTGGTCTGTGGACAGTGGACAGTGGACTGTGGGTAGTTCAGTGCCTGCGGCGAAAGCCGCAGGTAGGACTATGCCTACTAAACGCGGGCGAGAACGCCCGCGCACAGAACAGTCCACTGTCCACTGTCCACTTTTCTACATGGAGAGGTTGTTGCCTTTCAGGATCTTGATATCACAGCCGTCGGTAAGGCGGTGCTGTCCAACAATGACGATTTCATCGCCTTCCTTCAGGCCAGAGAGGACTTCCACGTTCTCCGCGAAGCGGATTCCCAGCTTCACATTGACAGCCTCGACTTTGTTGCCCTTCACGCGGTACACGATGTTGCGGGAGAGGTTGCGGATAGGAAGGGCGGAGGGAATTGCCAGGACCCGTGGCTTGGATTCAATCATGACATCCACGGTGGCGTACATGCCGTCCTTCAGCAGGTATTCATTGTGTGCGCCCACTATGTTGTCAATGCGGATTTCAACTTGGGCGGTTCTGGTGGTGGTGTTGACTGCGGGGTAGATTTTTGCCACTGTGCAGTCTATGGTCTTGCCAGGCATGGCCTCGGTGCGCATGGTCGCCTTGGTCTTGCCTGGAACCACGCTTGACAGGCGGTTCATGGGAATGGAGATGAGGATCTTGACCTGCGCCATGTCAAGGATGGTGACAATGTCCGTGGACGGTGAAACCATGGCGCCTGGATCCACGTGCTTCATGCCGATGACGCCGTCCATGGGCGCATACAGTTTTGTTTCCGAGAAGTTGACTTCGGCCTGTTCCAGGTTGGCTGCCGCCTGCTGCAGACTGGCTTCTGCCTCCTGCACATTTGCCTTGTAGCGCTCCAGGTTTGCCTCCGCCTGCTTGAGATTTGCCTCTGCTGCGCGGATTTGCGCGTCTGCGGCGGCGATTGCCGCCAGTGCCTTCCTGTTTTCCGCCTCGGCCTGCTCGAATGCGGTCTGTGCCTGGTCGTATGTCTGCTGGGTAGTCGCCATTTTGGCCAGCAGGCCTTTCTGCCTTGTAAGTTCCCTTTGCTTGTCAGCCAGGGAGACCTTTGCCGATTCAGCGGAGGCAGCGGCACTCTTCCTGTCCGCATTCTTTTGCTCCATGGATGCCTTGGCGTTAAGAAGGCCCGCGTCTGCGTTGGTGACATTGGATTTTGCCACTGCCAGTGTCGCCTCTGCCGCGAGTTTGGCGGCTTTTGCGTTTGCCAGCTGCGCCTTGTGTTCCCTGTCGTCTATGCGGGCGATGAGCTGTCCTTTCTTGACAAGCACGCCTTCTTCCACAGGCGTGCCATCCTCCAGTGCCAGTGTCAGCAGCCGGCCTGATATTTTGGGCTTGAGGATGACTGTGCGCATCGCCTGTATGTCGCCGTTGAATGTGGAGACATTGTCTATTCTGGCGTAGGTCACCCTTGCCGTTTGCACGGTAACAGATAAGTCCCGTTTTCCTGCTCTTGCGGCCTGCCTTGCCTTGTTGTATGCCTGGACCTTGGCGTATCCGAAGCCTGCGAATACCAAAATGGCCACGGCTGCGAGTGCCGTTACAATAGCTTTGCTTTTTTTCATCTGTTTACCGTGTTGAGTTGTTTTGTGTTTGAGTTATTCCGCCAGATTTTCAGCAGTGCTCACTCTCAGGCCTTCAATGCTGTTAAGCAGTTGGATGCGGGCTGCCGAACGTTCGGAGGCAGCTTTCGTCACGTCGGTCTGTGCTTCATTAAGGCGTGTGATGGTTGCCGTGCCGCCCAGGTATTCCTCATGAACCAGGTCTCTGATTTCCTTTGCGGTGGCAAGGGTCTGCTCCTGGAGTTGCAGGAGTTTTCTGCTGGACTGAATGGTGAGGAGGTCCTGTCGTATGTCTGAATCGATGGTGATCAGCAGGTCGTCCCTTTCCTTTATGGCCTCCACCAGGTTTGCCTCCGCCTGTGAGATTTCCGCGCTGGTGCGCCCGCCCTCGAAGACATTCCATGTCATTTTCAGGCCGAAGTCAACGGTACGGTCGTAATGTTTGTTGAAATGAGCGGCATGATAGCGTTCGAAGTCATAATCGCCGAATGCGCTCAATGTGGGATACCATCTGTCCTTGGCGGCTGTGATGGCATCCCTGCAGTTCTGGATTTTGGCATTGCAGTTCAGCAGGTCAGGACGATGCTGTATGGCATAGTCGTATAGTTTTGCGAAGTCATATTGTTCATCCTTGATGGTGGCAGGTGGCACGAGTACCAGGGTCTCCCAGATGTTGTCCCCCTTGATGGCAAGAAGCGCGCCTAGGGCGACTATGGCAAGGTGCCAGTTCTTTTCCGATGTCACATAGTCAGCCTCCGCGTTCTGGACTTTCAGCTGGAAGTTCTTGACCTCGCTGGCTTTGGCAATGCCGCCGTCATGCCTCTTCTGGGCATCGTCCAGAAGTATTCTGTTGAAGGCCGCGTCTTCCTTGGAAATGTCCATGTTGTCCTGTGCCAGAAGCGCGGTGAAAAATGCCAGGCTGACGGATTTGATGAGCAGCCTCTGTGCATCCTTGTCAGACTGCATGGCGCTTACCAGGCCATAGTTTGCCGTCAGCACATTGTATTCTCTTTGAAAGCCATCGAATATTGTCCATGACGCCGAAACGCCAGTGTAATACTTGGTGGTATTGTCAAAGTCCCTGTTGGGGCGTGTTGTTGGATAGTCCCTTATGCGGGTGATTCCTGCGGACAGGTCGAAGCTAGGCCAGTAGTTTGCCTTTTCGCGGTTGACCGTCTCCGCGGCTGCGCGTATTCTTGCTTTCGTTATGGCCAAGGATGGGTTTTCCGCCAGGGCGATTTTCTTGGCCTCCTCCAAAGTCAACTTCATGACCTTCTTGTCATTTGCTTTCTCTTCACAGAAGGCGGCAACTGCGATTGCCACAAGAACAAGTACGATCTTCTTCATTTTACTCCTTTTCAAATTAATTATTGTTGTCTTTTTTAGATTGTGCCCTCATGTCATCCACCGTGTGTCTGACAACATTGAAGATGCATTCTGCCAGCTGTTTTTTGTCCATTGCGGAACGCACATCGAAACGCCCCTTGCCATGCAGGCATTTTTCCTGTATTTGCCTGTGGATGGGCAGGAACAGGCAGAAGCTGTGGTATGTGTACTTGAGAAGGCTTATGTTTTCCGGCGTGTCCGCGCCAGGTCCCAGTAGTTTCCCAAGGAAATTTGCCATTTTCTCCGTATAGTCATTGGCGCGTTTCTGCCGTTCCTCAGTCATTTCAGGCTTGGGCAGCACGTCAATGTCTATGAGTTCACGCAGGTGCATCCAGTTGATCTGAAACATGGTGTCATCGTATGCGCATTCCAACAGGAAATCAATGTTGAGGCGAAGAGCCTCCCATGGATCCTGTTCAGCCTTTGTCCACAAAGCGTCCAGTTTGTCTCTGAACATGTTGTTGGCATAGTCCCTGACCGCCAGGTAGAAGCCTTCCTTGTCCCCGAAATAGTAGTTGATGGCGGCGATGTTGCTGCCAGCCGCCTCGCAGATGTCCCTGAACGTGGAGGCCGCGTAACCCTTTTCGGCAAAAAGCTTGACACCAGTCGCCAGGAGACGCTCCTTTACTGCTGTTTTCTCTTCTTTTGCCATAGTGCTGTTTCTCCTTTTGAAAAAATACGTCGTGTAATATAACGCACATTTTAAATTTTTATTTTAAAAAGATGTTGAATTTTTCACAGATATCCCATAACGCAATTGATAGTTCTGTAGGAAATAAGTAGGGGCAGAATCTGGCAAAATCACTTTTCAGATATGCCAAGTAAGGGGCCGCAGAGCGGCCCTACTCGCTGGTAGGGCATGATTTTCTACTATTG
>JAFZZD010000270.1 GCA_017615955.1 Victivallales bacterium | reverse complement strand
CTCGACTGCCGTGGAGGATTCCAGACGCCATTTCTCAGACCAGTATTCCAGCGTATGCGCAAGGAGCCTGCCGTTTTCATTGATCTCGATGCTGAACTGATTCGCGTCGCCATGGGAGACCAGGGCAAGCCTGTCCCTCTCGCCTGATTTCGGCACCAGAGCCTTGAATTCAAGCGTCCCCTGCTTTATGTCTATGTTGCCGCGCGGCTGGTAATCAACGGAAGACAACCATGCGATTCTGCTCTCGTCTCCATAGCGCACCGCATAGCAAAGCCGCATTGCCTCCTCGCGTTCTGGCATTGGCCGCGCAGGAAGCGCCTGCAATCCAAATGAGAAATTCCTTTTGCGTTCATAGTGTTTGGAATTGTCTATGTAGTTCACGCGCAGGACGGCATCCTCTTTTCCAGGAGTGACCGTAACAGCCTCGTCAGGCTTCTCCAATGGCCAGTCGAACCGCATTCCGTCAAACCACCCCAGCCCGACATAGTCGTTAAGGAGCATAATATTGGGAATCACAGGAAATGTTTCTGTCTTCGCGCACTTGCGTATGTTGAGCATGCCGCCAAAGACTCCTGGACCGTGATGCAGGAACTCAGCTATTTCCCTGCGATAGTCAATCTCAAGATACAATTGCGAGAAATCCGCCCCGCCGGGAATCTCCAAGTCCGTCCGCACAGTGCCGTCAAAGTAAATCTCGGTGTAGGTGCTTAAATCGATGTTGCCACACTTGCCAGAATATTCCAGGCGCAGCTTCCCCGCGCTGAGTTTCCGAGCATCCCGTAATTTCCATGCTATTTCTGGATTTGACACAAGCCTGCACGGGCTTGAAAGCAACGGCATATCCTGCGAAACAATCTGCACTGGAACAGGACTGCGTGCTGAAAACTCATATTTGCGCCCCCAGCACTCGGCTGTCAGCCCATCCAGGGAAACTGGTGTCCATGGGGCAGGAACGACATTATCATCTGGCTCATTGGCAGAAAAGCCTTTCCAGACTGGGAATGGCGGCGTCGCCAACTTAGTGCAAGATTCCACCACAAGTTCGCCATTGTCGTGCAATTCAGCCTTCAGCTGGTATCTGCTGCGCTCAGGCAAGCCCTTCAATTCACAAGTGAACAGCTGCGTGCCCTCCTTGCACGGCATCTTCCCCAGCTGCCGCACGACATTCTTCCCGCTCTCATCCAGAAGCGCAAGGCGGTATTCCGCCTCATCGGTGCAGAACACCGAACGCGGCGTCAGCATTGCATTCAACTGACGCCCCTCTTCCTTGAGCCTGACTGAACACTCCAGGCGCGGCGCATTGTCAATGGTGACAGGCCAGCTGAAATGCATATACGTCTCAGGCTCCTGCCCTGGCTTCAGCATTTCATTCGGTTTGGTCCCTCCGCCATAGTAGGCGGGAATCTGATGCTCCCTGGCCTGGAGCATCAAAATATCAATAGTGTAATTGCCGTCCTTCAGAAATGGAATCTGCAGCTCCGTCTGCAATGAATCAAAACGCACCTGGCCCACTGCGCCGCCAGCACTCTTCCCTTGCGCGTCAAGCACTTCGACACGAAAATCAGCAAACTTTTCAGGCGGCAGCAAAAGGGCCTTCGCCCGTATCAGCCTCCCCTCTTCGGAAATGCTCTCATAAAATGCACCTGACGGCAAATCCTCTCCAAAGCGCAGCACAAGAGCTTCCTTCATATTGCCGAAAAACAGGCTCTTGGAACTTCTGACCAACACTGACTGCTCTGCTTCAGGGGAAAGAGTCGTCCTGG
>JAFZZD010000269.1 GCA_017615955.1 Victivallales bacterium | reverse complement strand
TTCTGTACCTGCCTGGGCGACCATTCCGACAACTTAAGCGAGCCGTTGCGCAGCCTGGTTCTGAAGTTGCCTGGCGTTTCCCTGGTGATCTTCCTGAAAATCTTTGAGAAATGGCTGCAGTCGCTGAAGCCGCATTGCATGGCGATCTCCGACAGGGAATAGTCGCCTTTCATTATCAAAGCAATGGCATTCCTTATGAGGGACTGCTGCTGGTATTGCTTTGGAGAAAGTCCAGTCTGCCGCTTGAAGAGCTGCGTGAACTTTGTCCTGCCCATGGAGGCGATTGAACATAGTCTTCTGAGCTGGAATGGCTCTCCTGGATGCTTGTCCAGATGCTGGACTGCCGCCGCCACGCCTTCGCAGTTGTACTTCTCCATGTCTATCTTCAAGCCGTTGGCGTAGGAACGCAGAACCTGTACCAGCAAGGTCAGGAACAGCCCCAGCAAAGAGCCATCGTACCCCAATGTGCCTATGGTTGTCTGTTCACGCAAGGCGATTTTTGCAATGGCCTTTGCATTTGTGAACTCTTTTCTTCCCAGGCGTATGATTGGCACGACTGGAGGCTCGTTGCCTTGCGGAAAGAAAAGCTCAAAGCCAGGGAACCTCTGCAAGTCCAGGACGGAAGGTTGCAGTTTGTCGGGAATGTACAGGAAGTTTATCAGCGTACCCTGGCTCGGCTCAATCATGGTGTGCCTTTGCCCTGGATGCGTAACTGTCACCATCCCTGCCGTCAGCGTGGACTGTTTGCCGTCACTGTGTATGTAGGATGTGCTGCCTGACAGCAATATGGCCATTTCACTGCAGTCGTGGTCATGAAGAGGGGTCTGCACTACATTGGGCACGTACGCTATCGTGAGCGGCAGATTGTCAGGGAGAGATTTGTCTTGTATTGAAATCGAGGGCATGCCGCATAATATACCTTCTCACAGATGTGTCGCCACCAGTCCAATGTACACATCCAGTCCCTGTGACTTGAGATTTGGACTCATTCCTGCATATTCGCCTGGCAGAATGGAAGCAACTGAACCGTCAAAGAACGCCATATTTGCCCTGCCGGCATGTATGAAGGAGACAAGCCTGGTTCCGTTCCTGCTGAACTGGGCGACCTGCCTATTTGTATCCGAGTGGTATGCCTCCGTGAATATAAATGTGCTTGAGGGCTTCTTCATGGGAACTGTCTTATATACGACGCTATTGGCGCATACAGTGCCATTGGACTTGAGGTCGTATGTGACCGCCTCGCTGTTGTCGAAGAAGCCCTGGTGCTGCGCATAGCCGTATGGCACTGCGTAGAAAGAATAGTAGTATGGCTGGGTTGCGCCCTTCATGTCGGTAATGGTAGGATAATCCGAATGTTCCATGGAAGGGCATGTTATGTTCTGTGGACCAGCCAGCATTGGCGTGAAGTCACTGTTCCATGCGCCATTGCCGCCATTCAACCTACCGCATACCAGTGCGCCGAGAATGGTGCGCCTGGGCAGGTCGTCGCCGCTTTTGCCAATGACAATGCCTTCGTTTTCATCTGCATAGACCAATACAGCAAGGGAGCATTGCTTCATGTTGTTCACGCAGCTGATGCCTCTGGCCTTCTCCCTTGCCTTGCTCAATGCGGGCAGCAGCATTGCCGCAAGTATCGCTATGATTGCGATGACCACTAATAATTCAATTAATGTAAAAACTGCTTTCTTTTTCATTGCATTTTTCTCCTTATGATATATTGCCAAAATCATTTTACTCTCCAACCTCGGATATTGCAGTCCTTGTTTTCCACTCTCATTATGACAAGGCGCTTTCCCGTGATCTTTGCAAGTGCCTTTGTCTCCAGTGTCTTGAAGTCGAACCACTTTCCAGTCTGGGGCACATCCCATTGTGCCAGCAATGTGTTGGGTCCTGTTGCCCCCGTTACATCCCACAGTGAAACTTTCGCTCCAGCATTTTCTATGCCCGCGCCAAGGATGGCCTGGAATGTGTCAGGCGCCGTGTCGCCGAAGTCAATTTCTCCAAAGGAAATGACGGCGCCTTTTCGCGCAAGGATCCAGTTTCCCGCCAGGTCCGGGTCTTTGCTGCTGGGGTCATGTCCCAGTGTCGGATGTCCTTCGCTGAATGCGAAAAGCATCCATGATGCCTGTCTTGCGCGTATCCATGTGCCTGGATTCGCCTTAAGTGAATTCTGCTTTGAGAAGTCAGGTTTGCTGATTGGCAGGCTTTCTCCACAGTCCTTGTAAGTGCTGATTCTCTTTGCGGCGTCGAAGATTGCCTGAATGTCATTGGGACGCTCTTTAGTCAGTAGCCACACTTGCGAGGAAAGGCCCGCAAGTCTAAGTTCCACGTCTTTTTTCTCATTCTGCAGGTCCAATGTGACGGGACCCCTTCCATTCTCTGCGAAGATGGTCAAGTATCTTCCTGGCAGGTGAGAGATGATTGGGCTAGCTGTCATTTCGTCTTCAGTGGTGTTGGTGAAGAGCAGCAGAATTCTGCCGTCGCTAATGCGTCTCCATACTCCATTTCTGATGCATGGCGTGGTCACATATTGCCCGTTTGTGTTTCCCCAGATTGTCCTCATTTCTGGAATTGGCTTGCTGAAGTCCAGTGGACGTAGCATGTCCGACTGGTTCAGATAGTCCAGCAGCGCAAGGCGCCAGTGCGCCAGCTTCTTTGCATAGAGGCGGCGTGGTGTTCCGAAGCGTGAATCGAATATGTGCATCCAGCCAATCTGCTCGCCGCAGACAAATTGCTCGCCCAGCTTGGCGTTGCTTGCCTCGAAACTGCCAGTGCCAGGACCAAACGCATCGAAGGCTCGGGCTGTGAACTGGCAGCGCCCGCCACCATAGATTGACTGGAACAGTGGCACGTGGTTGGGCTCGGTGAAGCGCCAGGTCATGAAGCCGTCCAAGTCTGCGGCGTAGATCTCGCTGTTGTCCTCGCCATCCAATGCCATGTTCGGCATGAGGCGCCTTATTTCGCGCAGCGTTTCGCGGTAGCCGCGGCTCCATGCCGTCGGATCCGCGATAGGATGACCATGTTTGCTGTTGTAGCATAGTTGTGGGCTGCCGCAGGGAAGCTGGTCAAAATACACGCCGTTTATATTGACTGAATTGGCCAGCTGCGCATTCTTCACCAGTATGTCCCGCCATTCTTTGCAGCCTGGGCACATTACCACGTATGGAATGCCATATCTTTCAAGATAGACCTTGCCGTTTTTCTGCATGACGCCGCCAGCCTGCGCGCCAGCCTCGTCCTTTCTGACATTGGTGTTTTTGCCTTCGTCAAAGCCCCAGAGACGCCCGTTCACATAGCCATGGACGAAGATTCCCCTGTCCCTGAGCATTGCATTCTGCGCATTGCCCGGCAATGCCATGAGCAGGGGCGAATGCTCGTCAGACACCTTCTCCCATCTGCACCACCAGATGGCGTATGGAAACTCGAAGTAATCCCTGAGATAGAGGTGAAGTGGATTTGTGCCAGAGCTTGCCGCCAGCCAGAACGCATTGTCCCTGTACCACTTTGGCGTGTCCTTGCGTGGCAGTTCCTTTACGAACCAGTCTGCCTTTTGCATGAGGAATTGCTTGTAGATCTGTCCTGCCTCAAACCAGTCGCCTGTGTATGACTGCAGAACGGCCACGCCAGGGCTTTGCCAGGAATTGCCGCCCTTGGCACCATGAGCGTATGGCACGTGGTTGCTCCATTCATAGCGCAAAGTACCGTTTCTCCCGTTTACGCTGTGTGTTCTCAATGCCCCGTCCGTGCCCTCGTATGCCGCGTATATTCCGTTTTTGCGCTCATCGAAATAGCCGATGAATTGCATTGCGGAGCGTGCTGTCGGGTAGTTGCCTGAAATGCCCAGGGATGTGGATGGTGCTTTGTATAGCACGCCAGAGAAAAGGGGAAATACCAGTTGCTCGTTTTTGCCTGGCAGCTTTGCAATCGAGAATTGCGGGAATGTGATGTTTTCCAGAAGCCTTCTCGAATCCAGGTTTTCCACATTCAGGCTCATTTCCAGGCGTTGCCCTGTGAAGCTGAACGATGACGTGCATTTGAATGAATCCGCCTTTTCCCATACGGCATTGAATTTGTATGCCGCTCCGTCCTTTGATGGTGCACTGACGGAAAGGAATAGTTCCGCCGCATGGCTGCGGACTGTGTTTTCCCCATGCCTCAATGTCCAGCCAACTGGTCTTATGCCAGTCATCTCCTCCTGGCGTATTCCGTTGAAGAAGCCAAGCACGGGCGAAACGCTCCTCTGCCTGCCCTGGACTATGCACAGTGCATTGCCATCATTGGTCAAGACAAGGAAATGCCTTTGCTTCTTGTTCCAGACCTTAGCCATATCATCAATGGATATTTGCTTTTGGAATAGTTCCGCCTGGCATAGCCTGATGATTTCCTCATGGTCTTCAAATCCAGTGCGGGCGGCTCTTTGCAGGCATTGCAGAAGCCATGCCTGATGACGGCTCGGCGCCTTTGCAATGGCTGTTTCCAGCGCCGTCTGCAATTTGGGCGCCAGTTCATATTGGCCATCAGGCAATGCCTTGACCAGAGGGGCGTTGGCCGCCATTTTCGCGATTTCAGCTTCGCTCAATGTGCGCTTGAACATTACCGCCGAGGCGATGTCCCCGCAGAAGCCATATTCCTCAAGTGTGCCGTTTCCCAGTAACACGGGTTCCGTGTTTGCTATGGGAATTGCATATTGGAAGAACTTTCGCGCCTGGAGTTCCCCATTGCAATATATGTTGACGTAATAGCCCACATTTCCCTGCGCCACCTCGTTTATGCGCTCGAAGGAGAATGCGATGTGCGCCCATTGGCCTGTCTCTGGAAAACTGCCCTCCACCACGGCCCTGTTCCAGTTCACGCCGCTTTTGTCATTCACGCAGAAACTCAAGTTGAAGGCGTTGCCTGTGCGCCCGATGAACCAGCATCCAGGCTTGCAGGCCACAATCGCGTTGTCGTTTGACTTGGCCTTTCCGCTGCGCTGACGTATTACTGCCGCAAATGCGAAGCCGCTTTCAGTGATATTCATTCCCGCTGATTGCAGTACTTCGGCCTGGGTGCCCGCCTTTGCCACGCGCATCATCACCGCTGGATTGCGCTCTTCAAGGCGGTTTGAAACGCCATCCATGGATAGCATACCGTCTTTGGCGACAATGCCACCGCTCAATTTCAGCTGGCGTATGTCATCCTGCCTGGAAAAGTCCATCGTCTGTTCCTGCGGATATGCCCTGAATGCCAGGCGCATGCGGTATTCGCCCTTCAAGCCCGCAAGAAACTTGCTTTCCTTGCGGAATACCTTGCCATTGTCCACGCTGACTACACTGCATCCTTCGTCCGTGGCAGTGTCCACGCCAATATAGAAATAATCGTCATTGGTGGATGAGGGCATTTTGTGCATTTCGACCACAGCCTTGCCGTCGTCTGACTTCAGCCATGAGATGGGGAACTCGATGTCAATCCATTTACGGGAATGGGGCAGACGCGGGTCTCCCGTGTCCAATGTCATTTCATTGCCATTCACGCGCAACGCCAGTTTTTCGGTGAAGCCGTTGCGGGTGATTTTCTTCACGGCGACGCTTTGGTCCGCCATCATGCAGAAAAGCCGCAGGGAAACGCTTTGGAATGCGGACAACTTGCCTTGCCCCAGCGCGTTCAGGTCAAAGGTCTTCCGCACCCACACGCCGTTTCCAACCAGAGGGATTACTGGCTCCTTTTTGACGTCGGTGATTTCCTGGCGGTCATTGCGCAGTATGGTCGCTTCACATTCCTGCTCGACTTCCCATGCTGATAGCGGCAGGCAAAGCAGCAACGCCCAGATGAGGGCAATGTGAATGTATTTTCTCATTTTATCATGTGCTCCTTGGCAATTTTCATGCTAAATGCTTGATTGACTTATTATCCTAAAAATCTAGGTGAAATAAATGGTAAAATTTACCGTTTGTATTGTATGTTTTACCATAGGAGTTGTTTTGCAAGTACGG
>JAFZZD010000268.1 GCA_017615955.1 Victivallales bacterium | reverse complement strand
GCGGGATGGACGCCTCCTGCCCACAATGAATGGTTGCGTGTGCTCTTCTTGGGAGGATTTTGTTCTATGGCCGTTTTTATCGGATGTCAACTACGCATTCTTTTCCATATCGTAAATCTCTATTTGAAACAACGCAAATTCCACCTCTTCGTTGCCTTGATGATTTTTGGCAGTTATCTGCTGGACTGCATCGGCATCGTGCCTGGACTATACCCATCGTACAACTGGTTTCTGTGGGGAATGCTTGGATGCTTGATCACGCAAGGAAGCGACTTCTATGCGCCAATTTCTCCGAAAAATCCAGTCCTGATTCCTCTCGCCCATGAAACGCAGCAAGGAACTTGACAACATCAAAACCGCTTTGGTCGTCGTGATGCTGTTGTACCATAGCGCAAGTTCACTGAAGCTTTGGCCGAAATATCTGGATGTGTTGTATTTCATCCATTATGCCTTCATTCTGATGACTGGCGTGGTGGTTGGTTTTCATTATTTCCCCTATGAGAAGAGTTCTGTCAAGAAAAACGGCATTCGATTAATCCAGCGGGGCGCAAGATTGATATGTATATTCTTGGTGTGCAATTTGTTATTATATCTTTGCAAAATTTATTCTTGGACCGCGCTTGTCGAGCATTTCCACCACACAGGGTGGGTGGAATTCCTGTGCAATCCCAAAGGCAACCTTTGTGCCTTTGAGATACTCTACCACATTGCGGTTTTCTTGATGGTTGCTCCGATGTGCTTTGTTCCTTACGGTACGCGTTGTATGGGGGCCTGGGTGCTTGTCTCATCTTGCAGCGGGGGAATCAATTGGGTTTCTGCATTGGACAGGGACTGCTTGGAGTCTTGCTGGGAAGGCTGTTTCAATTTCTTGCCACAGGACACCAGGACATCCTCAAGGCTGGTTGCCAATGGGGCTTTTTCAGTGCCTTTTTGCTGGTTGCACTGCATTGGGCTGGGCCATGGCATCAATTTGGTGTCATTGTGTTTGTGGAGATGCTCCTGTGGTTGATGCTTTGTTTGTCGGTCATGTATTTTGTCCACTTGCCCAAGTTGTTTGATGTCTTGGGAAAATACACGCTTCTTGCCTATATCTTTCATGTCTCGCTCTTGGCCATCTTGGCGGCATTGGTTCGACGATGGCATTTTCAGCCACTGGCTAGTTATTTCATTCTTCTGGCATTGGCCACATGCGGGACAATGGCATTTCTTCTCTTTGTCCAATGTCTGCGCACCAAATCAGTATTCTGCGATTGGACATATAAGTTGATATTCTCTTGAACAGCAAATTCTAAGCAATCATTTCCTTGTTACATTAGATTCACAAACTCCCAGTTTTTCCCATGTTGCAACTTACCCAGAAACTAAAAGACGGAAGCATGCTGGTCCAGGAACTGCCACCGCCGCAGTTGGCCCCCGGCATGCTCCTTGTACGCAATCATTACTCCCTGATCAGCGCGGGAACCGAGGGTTCCACCGCCAAGGCCGCCCGCCAGAGCCTGTGGGGGAAGATGAAATCCCGTCCCGACCAGGTGCGCCAAGTCATTGATTTGGTGCGACGCAGTGGTTTGAAGGCGGCATACCGTGCCGTGACCAAGAAGCTGGAGGCGTATTCCCCCTGCGGGTACAGTTCGGCAGGTATCGTCATCGGCGTCGGGGATGGCATCACGGGGTTTGCCGTCGGGGACAAGGTCGCATGTGCCGGAGCAGGTTTTGCCAACCATGCCGAGATCGTGTCGGTGCCGGTGAACCTCTGTGTACGTCTGGCTCCCGATGCGGACTTGGCGTCCGCGGCCTACAACACCATGGGGGCGATTGCGATGCAGGGCGTGCGACAGGCCGACCTGCGGTTGGGGGAGACCGCCGTGGTCATTGGCCTGGGACTTCTTGGGCGTCTGACGGCCAAGCTCTTGCGGGCCTCCGGCTGCAAAGTCATCGGCGTGGACGTCAGCGCCGGGGCTGTGAAAGGCGCGTCTGGCGATGTGGATTTGGCATTGCCGCGGGACACGGCCGGCATTGAGGAGCAGATTGCCCAGTTCTGCGACGGTCGCGGGGCGGATGCGGTGATTATCACTGCGGGGACCAGCAGCCTTGACCCGATTAACTTCGCAGGGGAGATCGCACGGAAGAAGGGCACCGTGGTGGTCGTGGGGGCAGTTCCCACTGGCTTTGACCGCAATCCCAACTATTATCCCAAGGAACTCACGCTGAAGATGTCCTGCTCCTACGGTCCCGGTCGATATGACCTGGAATACGAGGAGGAGGGCTTGGACTACCCGTATGCATACGTCCGCTGGACAGAGCAGCGCAACATGGCCGCGTTCCAGGAACTGCTGGTGCAGAATCGCCTGGAAACCGCCTCGCTGACTTCTCACACTTTCAGGCTGGAGGAGTCTCCCAAGGCATACGACATGATTGTCAACCACACCGAGCCGTATTTGGGAGTGTTGATCCAGTATGATGTCAGCAAGGAAATCACCGGCAAGAGCGTGCCGGTCAATGCGCCGCAGCCCCTGAAGGACATCAACGTCGCCTTCGTCGGGG
>JAFZZD010000267.1 GCA_017615955.1 Victivallales bacterium | reverse complement strand
GCACTTCAAAAATCAGAAGTAGCGACGGCGTCCCCGCCGTCGCACCAACGGCGTGCCGACGCTACAACAAAAACAGAAAAATGAACAAGAAGCAGGTAATTGAGCAGTTGCAGAAGCTGGACATGCACCCAAGCAGGCGCCTGGGGCAGAATTTTCTGGTTGATGCGAATATGCTGAATGCGCTGGTGCAGGATGCCCAGGTGCAGCCAGGACAGCGGCTGCTGGAAATCGGTCCAGGCCTGGGAATGCTGACCGAGGCATTGCTGGCTGCCGGCTGCGATATTACAGCCGTGGAACTGGACCATCGCCTGGCGGCATTCCTCCGTGAGCGTTTTGAAAACACGCCCCGTTTTCGCCTGGTGGAGGGCGATGCCTGCCGCCAGGACTTTGACGCCATAATGGGATGCGAGCCTTACCGCTGCGTAGCCAACCTGCCCTACTCCTGCAGCACGCCTTTTTTGGCAAAAATCGCCTCTTGCACAAATATGCCTCAGGATTTGTGCGTTCTATTACAAAGGGAGATGGCGGAAAGGCTGATTGCACAGCATGGCACCAAGGACTATGGCCTGCCTACAGTAAAAATCGCCCTGCGCTACAAGGCGCACATTCTTCGCACCGTGCCGCCAACGGTGTTCTTCCCGCCGCCGGAGGTGACATCTTCCTTCGTGCGGCTGGATATGGATGAGAAATGCAGCACGCAAATCCGCGGGCTGACGGAGCGCATCGCAGCGGCGGCCTTCGCGCAGCGCCGCAAGAAGTCGCTGCAACAAATGGCGCCGCTCTTCCCGCAGCTGGATATGGAAGGCGTTTTCGCAAAGGCGATGCTGCCCCTGGACGTGCGGGCGGACGGCATTTCTGTGGAAAAATATATCGAATTGGCAAACATAATAAGTGAAATTAAAGGAGGAGACAAATGAGTTTTGCGGACATTTTACGCTACGCGTTCTTCCAAAGTGACGGCGTAGGCAAGGGCATCGTCATCATACTGCTGGCGGCCAGCGCATGGTTCTGGACTATTTTCATAAGCAAGATCCTGGTATTCGCCGGCATACGGCGCGAATGCCGCAAATTCATCAAGTTCTACGAAAAGGTGGGTTCCCCGCTTGCCATGGGAATATATCTTGGCGATTTGAATGGTCCATTGTGCAATATCTGCCGCGCTGGCATTGAAACATTGTGCGAGGTGCTGGACATAGAGGAGCGCAGGCGTTCCTCCTTCCTGCGCAACGCCGTTCTGCCACGTCCGCTGACCAATGCGGAGATCGAGAAAATACGCACCAGAATGAACCAGCAGTTCAACAGGGAATCCAGAGATCTGGAGAACGACCTGGGCTGGGTCTCAATATTCATCACAGTGTCACCTTTCCTGGGCCTGTTCGGAACCGTCTGGGGCGTCATGGCCACATTCATCGCCATCGCGCAGACCAGCAGCATCGAGATCAGCGCCATCGCACCTGGAATAAGCGGCGCGCTGCTGACCACCGTGGCTGGCCTCACCGTTGCAATCCCAGCCGTAATGGCCAACACTGGCATCAATTCGCAGATCAACGACAGAATACAGGAAATGGAAACCTTCATTGATGACTTCCTGGCAAGCATGCAGCTTGAGGATTCCACCACCAAGGAAAACACGGAGGCATGATGAACAGGCGCACCAGAAGACAAAATATGGCGACTATCGACATGTCGCCCCTGATGGACCTGACTTTCATGCTCCTCATCATCTTTGTCATCACTGTGCCCTCCATCTACTATAAAAGCGATGTGAAGCTGACCCCGCCTGAATCAACAACAAACGACAAGATGCAGCCGGACGACAACTCAATCTTCGTGGAACTTGACAAGGACGGCGCAATCTGGTTGGGGAAATCGGACAACAAGCGCAGCCAGTCCCTTTCCTCCAGCGAGGAACTTACCGAACGCCTGGTGTCAATCAAGCAGGAAATGCCCGATGTAATCGTGTATCTGGTAGGAGACCAGACCCGGCAGTACAAGGATGTTGTGAACATAGCGAACGCGGTGCAGCACGCTGGCATAAGCAATCTATCCCTGGTTTTCACACCTGAAACAGGAAAAGGCAAGCGATGACAGAGGAAAACAACAGCAATAATGGCAACTTCAAGGCACTGGGACTGGTGTTGAGCATAGCCCTGCACCTTGTGCTTGGCATTGCCATCGTCTTCATTTCAGGCGATGTGCCAAAGCCAGACGAAAAGCAGATAGTAAGCATAAATCTGCAACCAGAGCAGCCGGTGGCTGTGCCTTTCGTTCCTGAACCAGACCCGCCAAAGCCAGACCCGCCAAAGCCAGACCCACCTAAGCCAGACCCGCCTAAGCCGAAACCTGAACCGCCAAAACCTAAGCCAGACCCGCCTAAGCCGAAGCCTGAACAGCCAAAGCCGAAGCCTGAACAGCCAAAGCCAAAGCCGGAACAGCCAAAGCCCACAACGCAGCAGCCTAAAACTCAGTCCATTGCAGACAGGCTTAAGAACGCCCGTACTGTTAAGGACAATTCCAAACCAAAAACAAACAGGAATCGCAAAGACATTGAGAAGATTCTGAACAATGCAACCAGCACGACCAGTGACGACACGACCAGCAGGCCGCTGTCTTCTGGCGGAACAGTGGCAGAGGTCACCAACTACGCGGAGCAGGTGGTGAAACCATACATCCTGCAGAACTGGATACAGCCCGTGGCAGGCGAGCTGGACGTGTCATCCGTGCGACCAGTAACCATTGGCTTTACTGTGTATTCAGGAGGAAGCGTGCAGAATGTACGCATAGTGAAACCCTCTAATTCAAAGGTTCTGAATGATTCAGTGCGGAATTTCCTGGCGCAAATGAGCAGGCTTCCTGCACTGTCCAGCGTAGGCATAAAGGCAAGCAAGCTGGAGATTACTGTGGATGTATGCCTTACACACTAATGTTCCCCGAACGAATACAGCAACTGCACACACAAAAGCAAGGAGAATACAAAAATGTTAGGCAAATGTCCTAATTGCGGGAAAAAGTTTGAAATACAGCCTGATTGGATTGGCAAGGCGGCAGAATGCCCATACTGCCATGAGCAGATCATCATTGAGATAGATGCACCACAATTCAACACCCAGCAAGTCGCCGGCATTGGCGAGCGTTTTCTCGCCTTGCTGTTCGATGGTCTTATCTTGTTTGTTGTGAATGCTGTCGTAAGGATCATTTTCACCGCCATTGCAATGGCGATTCCCAATGCTGCTTCCGATTCCATCGGCGGCATCATTATTACAGCAATGCTCAATATACTATCCTCAATTCTGGGTTGCGCCATCGGCATGGCGTATGAGGCATATTTCCTGAGCATAGAAGGCGCCACGCCTGGAAAGAAAATATTCCACCTCAAAGTGCAGTACAACGGGCAGAATCCCAGCATTGTACGCAGCATTGGTCGCCACTTTGCCCG
>JAFZZD010000266.1 GCA_017615955.1 Victivallales bacterium | reverse complement strand
TGATCGGAGCCGCTGGCTTCAGCTTCAGTTGATCGGAGCCGCTGGCTTTAGCCAGCGGAAAAGGCTTGCATTCCAATAGTTTTGCTGTCACCTCTCAATAAAAAAGGTCTTGCGGAATGTTCCCCAAGACCCTTTTTATTCTTAAAGGAACTTAGTTCCTTTCCTCTGTTTTCTTGCCCTGTTCGGCCTCGGCCTTCTTCATGGCCTCGATGTCCGCGACGGACATGTTGCCTATGACACGACCGTCATCCAGATTGTTGACCTCCTTGGCTGCAAGGTCCTTGTACAACTGCATAAGGTCCCTGGTGCCGCAGATGCCGAACCAGAAGGTGGAAATGACCGCGATTATGACGGAGACCACCAGGTTCTTGATGAAGAAGTAGGTGGACCACCACTGGATCTCCCATGTGGAGAAGAAGTTCCATATCACAGGAATCAGGAACAGTGCGACAAAACCATATCCGAAGGAATATGCGAAGACCGAGTAGGCCAGCACTTTGTCGCCCTTGGTGTAGTTTCCGTCAATGCCGATGAAGTTCTTGTTGAGGAAATGAGCGATGCGGGCGGGCAGGCTGAGGTGGCTGAGGTCTTCCTTCTTGGGTGCCGCCTTGGGACCGCTTACGGAGTAGATGCCGCGGTGCAGCATACGGTCCATGTTGAAGGGTTCGCGGCATGTGCAAAGTGACACGACTGTGTAGGAAATCACGCAGAGTATGTTGCACATGAAGCCGATTTCCGTGGAATTCACAGGGAACTTGTGGGGATTGAGATTCCACACGATGATGGGTCCCAGATGTGCGGTGACAAACTTGCAGATGGCATCCACCGTCTGGTAAAGCCCCTGATGGTTCACCAGGAATGGATACAGCTTGTCTGCCCACACGTTCTGGCCAATCATGCAGGAAGTGGCGATTGTCGCACCCAAAATCAGCGATGTGAACGCGCCCGCTGTGGTGCCGCGCTTCCAGTAAAGTCCCAGAGTGATGACAATGCCGGCGCCGCTCCAGATTGCGCCCGTGATTGCGAAGAACATCAGGATGTAGTCAACCTGAGCGAAGAACAGGCTGAACAGGAACGCAAACAGGCAGACGCCACCAATGGACCAGCGCAGTGCATTGATCTGGCCAATCGGTGTGAACGGGTTCTTGCGCAGTGGCAGCACGAAGTCCTGAATAACGATGGAACCCCAGCTGTGCATGTATGTGGTGTCTGTGGAGAGCATGAGGAATATCATGATCGCGGCGAAAATGCCCGTCAATCCCATTGGCAGCATGCGGCGCACGGCCACGGAGATCAGCATCTGGTTGTAGATGGTGCCAAAGGTCTGCGCCTTCTTCATCAGCGCGTTCTTGTGGTCTTCCCTCCACTTGGCCTGGTCCTTTATGCTGTCTGGCAACTTCTGCGCATCAACTGCCTCGGCCACGAAGTCCCTGACTGTCTTCGGATATGGATCGACCCATGCCTTGTGGAACGCGTCCACATCCGCTTTGTGCTTCGCCATGACGGACTTGTAGGTCGTCATGTCTTTGTCATATTCCGCCCAGTCCTTGTAGGCTGTGCGCTGTGGCTCCTTGAGAGTTGGCTTGACTGGCGCATCCGGGAATTCGGTTCTTTCGGGTATCAGGTTGAAACGCCTTTTCAATTCGGCGCGGAGGTACTTGTTGAGTGTCTCGTCAATGTCGCCTGTCGTGTCCAGATGGTCCTTGCGGGTGCCGATCACATCGTCAATGGTCTTGGCGGAGAGTTCTCTGCGCACGTCCCTGGCCTCCTTGACAAAGTCCTTGTGGTTCAGGTATGTGAACGCAACGACAGCGATGAGAATGTACATCATTATGCCGAAGCCCTGGCGCCAGGACCCCAGCAGGCCGCCCATCTTGGATTCGTGGGCGTTCTTTGCCGCGCAGCTGTAGCCTGCCGCGCCCGCCCAGGACATGCGGCTGGTGAACATGCTGACGATACCGCAGGTGGCGTAGAATATGTTGAAGTCACGCAGATTATAGGTGTCGTATGGGTTGAGGAAGCTCTCGCCAGGCGCACGGCACATGAGGGCAGGGGCCATTTCCTCGCTCCAGGAGAAGCGCCACAGCAGATAGCTGACGATGATGGCGAACATGGGGTAGCTGAGCAGACCCTGCACACAGTCCGTAACCATGATTGTGACCTGGCCGCCCAGGCAGGCGATGAACAATGCCACCGCCAGGAACACGAACATCACAACTGCATAGCTGCTCCAGGTTATGCCCATGAACTGGAATGTAATGGGCAATTGCAGGAAATACACAAGGAAACGCCCGCCGACTGCGGGGAATATGGCGTAGTTCACGATGCCCGAGAAGGACTGGATGACGGCGGCAACCACGCGGAATGCCTTGCCGTAGCGTATCTCGAAGAACTGGCCCATGGTCATGACCTTGGTCTCGCGGTATCTGTAGGTGCAGAAGCCCACCAGACCCAGGATCATGCTGATTGGCGCAGTCAGCGTTGACCAGAAGGACATGGCGAAGCCGCTGCGGTAGTACATTTCCATTGTGGCAACCACGCTAATGAGCCCTTGGCCAGCCTCCGCGCCCGCGACGCATATCAGATAGCGCCCAGCTATTCGCCCCGCCGACAAGAAGTCAGCCACACTTTTGACATACTTCTGGCTCTTCAAGCCAAAGTAAACCACTATCAGCAGTGGAACCCAAATCAAAACCCAGTCTAACCAGCCCATACTTCCTCTTTTTAAATTTTAACCCTTATTTAACAATTGCTCCAAAAACAAGTGTGAAAAATGCCATAATTTAGTGCTATGGCCAGTTTTTTCAAGGCGTAATCACCTGGTTGTCAGAGGTGACGATGAACGGCGCCTGGTATGCTTCCTGGGTGAGTCTCTTGCTCTCCTCCAGACGCAGCAGGAAATCCCTTCCATGGTGCATGAATGCCAGCTGCTTGATCTCGTAGTTGCCTTCCCGCAGTCTGCGCGCCACTTCCCATGGGTGGTGATGGCCCGTTTCCATGAGGAACAGGTCGCATGGCTCTGGCTTCAGGAAGCAATCCAGTTCGCTCAAGTCGGCTATGTCACCAGAATACACTATGCGCTTGCCTTCGCAGCGGATGAGGAAGCTGAAACTTGTCCAGCTTCCATCTGCATTCGGTGGCAAGTGCCTGTTGTGGATTGCCTCCACCGAAATTGTCCCGTCGTCATAGAAGCAGCCTTCGTTGATGACATAGTTCTTGTACGGCAGTCTGTTGGTCACGCCGGGCTCCATTGCATTGAGGAAGCACATCATTGCCTCGTAAAGCCCCTTGCTGGGGAAGTAGAGTCCTATCTCATTGCCAGGAAAGTCCGCGATTTTGTTGACCGCCATCAGCTTGCGCGGCAGCCACATCAGCAGCGGCAGTCCCGCCAAATGGTCGCTGTGATAGTGTGAAATGAAAATTGCTTTCATACTCAGCAAGTCAACGCCATTTAAATATGCGTTAAAATGACAATTCTCGCCTGCATCGAAAAAATAGACGTGGCCGCCAGCCTCCAATGTCACTGAGGTCTGGTGCCTGCCTGGCATGGGTTCTGTGCCGGAACAACTTCCAAGTATCCTGATTTGCATTTCTTTCTCCTTAATTTTTGGTGTGGGCGCCTCGGGACCCACATTTAACTTTCAACGGAGTGCCCCAGCAGATGGAGGCCACCGTCTATGTACAATGTCTGCCCTGTCATGGTCTGGTTTTCCGCCAGATACAGGCAGGCTTTTGCCACGTCATCTTCGGTGCTGCGTTTGCGCATGGGCACTTTGGGCAATAGCTTGTCCAGTGCCTTTGGGTTTACACCTGGTGGCGAGAGCACCAGTCCTGGCGCCACGGTGTTCACGCGAATGTCTGGCGCCCACTCCAGGGCCGCCGCCTCGCTGGCCGAGGCAAGTGCCTTCTTGGCAATCGCATAGATTCCCGCAGCTGGATCCGTAAAAGCGGTGCGCTGGTCGCCTAAGTTGATTATTGCGCCTTTTTTGCAGTGCTCCTTGAACGAGCGCATAAGCTCAAATGGCGCCTCGAAGTTGATGGCAAACATCTCACGCTCAAGGGATGGTACCGACTCCCCCAGGCTGGCCCGCCTGTATAACGAGGCGGAATTCACCAGCACATCAGGCGCAAATCCCAGTTCGATAAGTTGGGGAATGATTGAGGATACGGCCCCCATGTCCATAAAGTCCACCGCCACGCACACGCCGCCCAGCTCGTCCGCCAAAGCCTCTCCTTCCTGGACCGAGGTGTGGCAGTGCAGCACAACACGGTATCCCGCTGCCGCAAAGCAACGGCAGATCGCCGCGCCTATCCTTTTTGCGCCGCCAGTGACAAATACAGTCTTTGCCGCCTGCTTACCCTTCATAGAAAATCGCTCCGCATGATGAGCAGAATGAGGTAACTCCCTTGCGCACGTTGATTATGGTCTGCGGCGTCTGCTTGACTTTGCATCTGCCGCACACATCCTTGACCACTGGCACGAACACTGGGCGCAGCCTGTTGTTGGTGGGTGCGGTGCGCAGCCTGTCATAGCGGCTCATTATATCCGTAGGCACACCGCCTACAAGCGCCTGCCGTTGCGCATTCAAGGCGTCGATTTCCTTTTTGTTTTCCTGTCTCTCACGCTCGATGGCCTCCAGTTCCGCGCCTCCAACGACCTTTGCGTCCTCAATTATCTTTGCAACGTCCTTTTGTTGCTGGAGCGCCTCTTCCTGTTTGTCCATGTATTCCACCAGCGCGCCTTCCAAATCGGAGACCGACTTGTCGCACAGCGCCATTTGCGTCAATGCCGCCTTGTATTCCTCGTTGCTGCGTATGAGGGCAGTCTTGTCCTGGAATTCCTTCTTGCGTTTTTTCAGGTCTTCGATTTGCCCTTCAGTCTTGCGTATGGACAGTTGTATTTCCGTGACTTTTTGGGCCGCGTCCTCTTTTTTCTGCTTGAGTTCGGCAAATTGCTTTTTGATGGCGTCCAGCCGTCCAGGATGAGTTGCCAGATTTGCCTCCAGCGCCGCGATTTTCAGGTCAAGTTCCTGTATGTCAAACAGTGTGCTTTCCCAACTCTGCTTCATTGTTTGTCTCCCTCGCTGATGGTGTCCAGTATCACTTCGGAATGCATCTTGGCCTCGGGTAGGAACTCCCAGATGAAGCGCCTGGCTGTCTCCAGCCGGCTTTCATCCACGGTTCCTTCCTTGAGCAGCAGCAATGCGGCAAATACGATTGTGTTTGCGCGTACCATGCGCCTTGCCAGGTAGGCCTGCAAGTCAGTGGCGGCGCCAAGCGCCTCGGTGGCCGCCTTTGTATGAACACGCTCTGCCTTGACCTTCTGGAACAATGGCATTGCGGCGGCGGCATACGGGTATGCCTCCAGTTCGTCGAAAAGCGGCTCCACACTGCCTTTCAGGATGCCTGCCGTGGCTGCAACCACCTGCATCTGGGTGGTGCCTTCGTAGATGTTCATGATGCGGGCGTCCCTGTAGTAGCGTTCAATGGGACGCTCCCTCATGTAGCCCTTGCCGCCATGGCATTGTATGCTGTCGTATGCGCACTGGTTGGCGGATTCGGTGTTGAATGCCTTTGTCATCGGCGTCAGCGCGTCCGCCACTTTCGCCGCTTCTTTGGATTTGGCAGGTGCCTCCTCGTTTTCAGGATGCGCCTCCGCCTCGAAATTCCAGGCGTCCCGCAAATCAACCCATTTGCAGGTTTCGTAGAGCAGTGCCCGTGAGGCCGCCGTCAATGCGTCCATGCGTGTCAGCATTTCATGGACCGGGCCGATTTCGGCCAGCGTCTTGCCGAATTGCTTGCGCTGCGAGCAATATTCCCAGGCAGCCTGACGCGAGGCCTCGGCAATGCCCACCGACTGCGCACTGATGGCAAGGCGTGCGCCGTTCATCAGTGACATCACGTAGCGCGTCAAACCAAAGCGGCGCTTGCCCACCAGTTCAGCAGGCACATTGTTGAATTGCAGTTCGCAGGTTGGCGAGCCGTGCATTCCCATTTTGTCCTCAATGCGGTTCACCACCAGCTCCGGGCAAGGGTGCACGATGAACATGGATAGCCCCCTGGCGTCCCTGGTTCCTTCCTCGGAGCGGGCCAGAACCAGCAGCATTTCCGCTATGCCGTTCGTAATGAAATGCTTGAGGCCGTTTAGGCGCCATACGCCATTTTCGTCCAGTTTTGCCGTCATTTGGACGGATTGCAGGTCGCTGCCCGCCTCCGGCTCTGTCAGTGCCATGGCACCATTCCATTCGCCTCTTGCGAAGGGCGGCAACACACGCGCCTTCTGCTCCTCCGAGCCGAATTGGCGCACTGTCTCCGCGATGCTCTGCAAGCCGAACAGGTTCTGCAAGGAGGCGTCCGCTCGGGACACCATTTCCGTCATCATACTATATATGGTAGTGGGAAAGTTCAGTCCGCCGTATTGGCGTGGCAATGTCACGGCGGTGACCCCTGCGTTTTTAAGGTCCTCCAGATTGTCCTTCATGCCAATGGGAATGGTCACTTGATGGGCGCGGCATGAGCATTCCACCCTGTCGATTTCCGCGGCCCTGGGCGCAATTCTCTCCGCCGCAATCTGCCCGATTTGCTCCAGCTTGTCCTGGTATGCCTTCTTGGCTGCGGCCAGGTCTGCGGCATTCCCTTCGCCCTTGAAGCCGTCCTCCTTCAGGCCTATCACCTCGTCTATGTCCAGATGCTGGAAATGGAATAGCACGTCCTTGTTGTCACTGAAATAATTCGCCATGGTCATTCCTTTTTTTATATATGGGGTGTTCAACAACTTTTTCGCATAATTTACAGTTGCAAAGCGAAAAGTAAAGGAAAAAAAGACGAAAAGGACAGGGACAATGTGTAATAGAACTGGATGTCACTTGTATCAATGTGAGCGCCGAAGCGGCGCTCACTCAGGTTGACCAACCTGCTTGTTTTCATCAGTTGGACCTCCGTACAGGTTGGCCAAGCCGTGCGGAGGAGCCTAGGGCATTGCTTTACAGGTTGCTCAACCTGAGTGAGCG
>JAFZZD010000265.1 GCA_017615955.1 Victivallales bacterium | reverse complement strand
TGGAGAGCGCGGCCTCCATCGCGTTTGACCTGAATGCCGGCGACGCGGCGAAACTTGACGTGTGGACGTTGACTGGCACAGCTGGCAAGTACAGCCTCAAGTCCCTGGCAAATATCGCGGGGAAACTGGACAAGAACACGGGCAGATACACTGGCTCCACCAAGGCTGTGATGCTGCAGAAGGGCACCTACTACATCGGCGTGCAGTCCACCAATGCAGCCAAGGGTGGCAATGCGGACTACACAGTTGCGTTGAACGACAAGAGCGCGTTCTTCGTAAATGGTTACAATGGCGACGACTGGACGGACGTGAAGGCCAACGGCGCGGAAAGCGAAATGTACGGCAAACTCGGCGTAATCAACAATGAAACCGAAGGCGTGATTGTGGAGGATTGGGTTGGCTTCGGCGACACGATTGACTACAACTCATTCACGCTGGAGAGCGCGGCTTCCATCGCATTTGACTTCGAGGCTGGTGATGCGGCGAAACTCGACATCTGGACGATTTCGGGCACGGCTGGCAAGTACAGCCTCAAGTCCCTTGGCAATGTCGCAGGGAAACTGGACAAGAATACTGGCAAATACACAGGCTCTACCAAGGCTCTGTTGCTTGAGGCGGGAACCTACTACATCGGCGTGCAGTCCACCAATGCGGCCAAAGGAGGCAACGCCAACTACACGGTTGCGCTTAACGACAAGAGGGAGTTCTTCACGGAAGGCAGCGACAATGACAACGCCTGGGAGAATGCACCTGAAATCACTACGGAAAATGCCATGGGCGGCTGGGTTGGCTTTGGCGACGCAATTGACTACCGCTTCGTAACGGTCAATAAGAATGGCGGCGTTTATACCTTCAATTTGACTGGCGTTGAGGACAATGTGAAGATGACGGTGTATTCAGTGGATGCCAAGGGCAAACTGAAGAGCGTGAAGTCCGTGTCGGCTACAGCGAAGAAGCCAAACATTTCGATTGACTCGCTTGCTCTTGCTGGCAATACGAGTTATGTCCTCGCTGTGGAGGCAACTGGCGCGAAGAAGGCCCAGAACAGTCACTATTCCGTGGAAATGGAAGAAAAGGGCGTGTTCACTGGCATGGACAACAATAACTGGGATACAGCCACCATTCTGGAGGGTGACTTCGCGGGTAGCTTGGCTAAAGGCACTGGCTTGGACACGGTGGACTACCTTGATTTGTCGAACTGGGAGAACGGCCTGGTATTGTCAATGGAGGCAGGCTCAGTCAAGGCATCCTTCTACGATGAGAACAAGAAGGCCGTGAAACTGGCCAATGTTACCTTTGCGAACAATACAAGCAAGAAGGGCGTTGCCTCGTTGACGCTCAAGGATGGTGACAAGGTCAACGACAGCATACAGATTGGTGCCCTTGACGAATCGGTGAAATACCTGAAGATTGAGGCCGTAGGCACAGGCCTCAACTCCTACAGCATTGCAACGCTTGCGTAAGTAAGCGTCTGTTTACGCTACAGGGGTATTTGCAAAGATGGGTGTTGCAAGACT
>JAFZZD010000264.1 GCA_017615955.1 Victivallales bacterium | reverse complement strand
CTGGCGATGCTGTTCTCCTCCACCCTTCATGAATATGTTCACACCAAAGTCACATATAAGCTGAGGGAGGCGCAGGCTCTTGTCAGAGGCACATTCACCCTTAATCCACTGGAGATATACGACAAGATTGCGCTGATATGCCTGGCGATATTCGGAATAATCTGGGGACTGCCGCCCATACGCACCGACATGCTGAAGTCATACCGCAAAGGCGCCGTCATCGGCATTGCGGGACCAATCCTCAATGCCTTTCTGGCATTTGTTTTCGCATTCCTCACATTCCTGTGCCTGCAGTTCATGACCAATGCCCTGGGACACAAAATATTCGCCATATACATTAAATTCCTCATAATTGCCTGCCGTGTCAACTGCCTGCTCATAGTCCTGAATCTCATGCCTATCCCGGGGCTTGACGGCTGGACAATACTGGAGTCCTTCTTTGCGCCAGTACGAAACCTGGACTTCACGAAGAGGAACATCATCACATTCACTGCAATTCTCCTGCTCTGGGCCACTCCAGTGGCCAATATTTTCTTCAGCATTCAGGAAATAATCTTCCATCTGGTCAATCAACCCTTTGTAAAATGCTTAAGCGAATAGTCATCTCAATCCTGCCCTTGGCACTTATCATAGCAGTGCCTATCCTTCTCAGGAAACCCGCCGAGGCCCTGGACACATCGGCAGAGCAACTGGTAATCATTTCAGCGCATAATGAATCACTCCGCTACGAAATAGAACAGGCATTCAGAAAGCACTATCTGGCAAAAACCGGCAAGAAAATATGCCTTGACTGGCGCAGCATTGGCGGCACCAGCGAAATCGCAAGATACATAAACGCCTCAGTCACCGCAAACTTCAAGAACCACTGGGTGAACGAGCTGGGCAAGGAATGGACAAAGGAAGTGGAGAATGCCTTCCTGAATCCTCGTGTCAAGCCAGAGGAAAACGAGGCCCGCAGGACATATCTTGCTTCCAATATCGGCATTGGCATAGACCTGTTCTTCGGTGGCGGCCAGTACGACGCCAACAAACAGGCCAACCTAGGCACTGTGGTGCCTTGCGGTCTGCGAGAACGGCATCCTGAATTGTTCAGCGGCGACAATCCAGTGCTAATGCAGGGTGGCGGCGGCGAGATCTGGTATGACAAGAACGACAGGTATTACGGCACATGCTTCTCCTCCTTCGGCATCTGCATCAATCTGGACAGGCTTGAGGCACTGGGCTATGATGTTTCCAATCCAGTTGAAAATCCCCCCATCTCAACTTGGGGCGACCTGGCGGACGCACGTCTCCTGGGCACCATCGGGCTGGCTGACCCCACGAAAAGCGGCTCCATCAACAAGTGCTTTGAAATGCTGGTGCAGTGGCAGATGAAGAAGTCCTGCGGCAATGACACAAGCCAGGACAGTCTGGACAAGGCATGGCAGGACGCCATGACGCTGCTGAAGAAAATCGGCGGGAATTCCATATACATGACATTCTCCGCCAGCAAGGTGCCAGTTGACTGCGCCAATGGCCAGATTGCCGCCGGGCTTTGCATAGACTTCTACGGACGCTCTCAGGCACTTTGGGAAGAGGAGCATGTGGGAAGGAAGACCATGGTCTATGTGACGCCAAAGGCGGGTTCTTCCTCATCAGCTGACCCGATTTCACTTTTCCGCGGCGCACCAAACAGGGAACGTGCCGAGATTTTCATTGACTTCATCATGAGCAAGGAGGGACAGCGGCTCTGGAACAGAAATGTTGGCGCGCCTGGCGGCCCCGTGAAATACGCACTGAACAGGCTTCCCATACGAAGCGATCTTTACACGCCGGAAGAACGCAAGTTCATGACCTCTCCAGAGGCAAAGCCATTGGAGCTTGCCAGCCAATTCCAGTACCAGGCAGCCTGGACCGCGCCTCTTTTCGACTTATTGAGAAACCTGATACGCACCATGCTGATCGATTCCGAACTGGAATTGAAGGAGGCATGGCAGGCAATCATACTTGCTGGAGGCCCAGAAAAATGCCCCGAGGCCATGGACGCATTCACCCAGCTGCCATTCAGACATGCAGAGGCAAGGGAGCAGGCAAAACGTCTGGACGGTTCGGAAAACCAGGCAGTCGCCATTCGCGAGTGGGCGCAGTTCTTCAGGCAGAACTACTTAAAGGCAACTGTTCTTGCCAAGCAAGGCAAGTAACAAGTGCGCTTTATACTATCCAAATATCAACATCAAGGAGAAAATAATGCGTGTTTTGTTTACTGTTATTTGGCTGTCCTTCGTATGCTGCGCCTATTCGCAAGCTTGGTTTGACCATGTCAGACGCCCCAGCAAGATCCCGTCAAAGCAACTGGAACAGTTGGCAGTGGACTTGCGCCTTGCATTGAAAAACAATAAAAAACTGGAGGATATTGCAAAGCTGGCGCCGCAGGAGGCAATGCCGCGGGTGGTATTTATAACAATAGGCGGTGACAAATGGCCTGGCAGGACTTATTACGGAACCGGCGTCACGTTCCAGGCGGCTTTCAAGACCGCAGTGGAAATCCTGCAGTCCAACGAACCCGTATTCGCTCGTGAAACGGTAAAGCTTTGCAAGGCCACCATTGATGACGCCAGACGCGAGAAGCGCACAGTGTCCCCGGAGTGGCATGAAAGAATGAAGAATCCTGATGCATGGGACTGGCTGCGACTGGACGTGGTGCAGTTCGTGCAGAATGTGCCCCAATTTTCACTGCCACGTTCACATGTGGCCATGACAAGCCTCTGCGGCATCGCATTTCCGCCCTCGTTGGGCTTTGCCTTTACGCCTGAACAAATCACCGGTCGCTGCCTTCTCAATCAAAACCGTACTCTCAATACAGGACAGATTTGCGACATCATCTCAGAGGCATACAACTGGGGTGCGCTGAAGGACTGGATGAATCTCACTGCAAAAACTGAAAGCACCTTGCCCATCAGCCTTTTTGAAACAGATACATTCTATGCGGACGCGCAGGGCAGCACCAGGCTTTACAGAGGGCATAGGATGCTGTATGAAGCGCCGGCACCGGAGCAATGCCTGGATTTGGCAAGCGCCTGTGCCGACAGGCTGAACCAAATCATTCAGCCTGATGGAAAACTGAATAAGCCCTTCCCGATATGGTACTTCTCCGGCAAAAAGGAGACAGAGGATTTCGATGTCAGACTGGAAACAGCCATCGCGCTCCTAAGGCTGAATGCGGCAAGGCCAAATCCCAATGCCACAAAGGCCGCAATCAATGTCCTGCGCCCGCTGATCAAGGCACTTGCCGCCGTTGGGCCAGGCAAAAGGCAATTGGCAGTGAAGGAAGGCGAGCCACTACCAGAAACTGCGGCACAAGTTCCAAGGACCATCACCACCGTCAGAACAAATGCATTGCTGGCTTTGGCAATGGACGAAATGGCTAAGCAGGGCCTGCATTATTCGGCTGACGACAAGCGCCCTGCCCCGAAACTAATCGCCGAAAGACTGGCGGATTATCTTGCAAATCAAGTTGAAAGCGATGGTCTGGTGCTGGATGCCCGCTTTCTGCCCAGTGGAAAGCTGTTCACCGACGAGGATACTTTCGCCTCCTTTGAAGACGCGGCGCTCACAGCATTGGCAATACACGGAAAATATCCGGAGAAGGCAAAGACCATCATGGCTTCAGTGCTTGACAAGTGCGACAAGCAGCCAATTGAGACACTGTCAATATCCCCATGGGTACTGGAGGCGCTGCCTGCCGCCAACCAGGAAGACAGAAAGTTGACAATCAAGGCCATCCGCTTCGCATACGCGGCGGAGGCATACGACATCACACCGCTCTATCCAGACATGTACGGGGCAGTGCGCCTGTCGCCAGGTTACACATTCACCGCAAGAAGGACCTGGGCTCTTACCGCTATGTCGCACTGGCTCCATGACACAGAGAAGGAAGGCCTGGCCACAGAACGCGTCACCAACATGCGGCCAATGCTGATTTTCCATCTTCAGGGATACATGGACAATGCCGCATCATCCGCCCTGCCCTCGCCTATATTGTACAGAGGCCTGTTCAGGGACAATATGGAGGAATATTCCTTCAATCTTGAAGGACAGGCCTCCCAGATCATGGCGCTGGTTGGCTTTGCACAGGAGCGTGAAAAGCTGGTTCTTCCACCAAGAAAGTTTGATGTCGCCAAGGCAAGAGCCGCCTCCGACGTACATCCAGGCGTACTTCAAGTCGTACCAGTCTTCACCCAGAACGGCATGGATTCAGTGGTGTCAAGGAACTACATGGGCACATTCAGCAAGGTGCAGTCCAAGAAGGGACGCGTCATGCCCAAGCAATCAAGAAGGAAATAGCCATTATGCCAATGGATTTTCTTTACAAGGGCGCCTATGTAATCGACCCCGTAAACGGCATTGATGAGATTCGCGACATCGCTGTGCACAATGGAGTGTTTGCCAAGCCTGATGAACTCGTCGAGCCTGCTATCGTCAATGTGTCAGGCAAGGTACTGTGCCCTGGATTTACTGATGTGCATGTGCACCTGAGGGATCCAGGCCAATTGCACAAGGAAACGCTGGAAACAGGCACAGCCGCCGCTGCTGCGGGAGGCTTTACTTCCATTCTGGCCATGCCAAATACAACGCCTCCCATGGACACGCCCGAGCGCATCGCGGAAATAATGCAAAGAGCTGCCTCCGCGCCCGTTCGGGTTTACCAGTCAGCCTGCCTTACAAAAGGACGGGACGGTCAGGAAATGGCAGACCTGGAGGCATTGGCGAAAGCTGGCGTCCCCGCCTTTTCCGATGACGGCAGCACGCCGCAGCAGGCTGGTCTTATGCGACAGATTATGGAAAAGGCGGCAACGCTCAACATCCCTGTCATAGACCATTGCGAGGACAAGTCCCTTTCCGCAGGTGGCGTAATGCACGCAGGCGAGTGCGCAAAACGTCTGGGCTTCAAGGGACAGCCCCGCTCGGCAGAGGAACTCATCGTCGCCAGGGACATCATGCTGGCGGCTGAAACAGGATGCCGACTGCATCTCCAGCACCTTAGTTCCAAGGGAAGCATTGCCATGCTGCGCAGAGCGAAAGCAATGGGCATTCCCGTTTCCGGAGAGGCAACGCCACATCACCTGCTGCTGACAGACAAGGCGGTGGAAGACTTCGGTCCAAATGCAAAAATGGCACCGCCATTGCGCGAGGAAGAGGACAGGCAGGCCCTCATTGAGGCAATTGGCGACGGCACAATCTCCATAATCGCCACGGACCATGCGCCACACACCCAGCAGGAAAAGGCAAAAGGCATGGAAAACGCGCCCTTCGGCATCGTGGGCATCGAGGTGGCCATTTCGCTTTGCCTAACGGAGCTTTATGGCAAGGGGCTTATCACTCTGCCAAAACTTGTGTCCCTGTTCACAGCAGGTCCAAGAGAATTGCTCAGCCTCCCGCTAGGTGCCATCAATTACGGTGAAAGAGCTGACATTACATTGCTGGATTTGGAGCAGGACTATGTAGTGAACACATCGGACTTTCTTTCCAAGGGGTGCAACTGCCCGTACCAGGGCTGGTGCTGCAAAGGAAAGGCATACTCGATTCTTAATGGAATACCCAATA
This sequence comes from Victivallales bacterium, assembly GCA_017615955.1. The sequence continues at coordinate 1,217 of JAFZZD010000264.1, read as the reverse complement.
GTAGTTTTTAATCAAAACAAGGAGTAATCAATGAAAAGACTATTTGCATTGTTTGCAGTGGCATTGGCCACAGGAATTTTCGCTCAACAGGCCCAGCAAGCTCAACCGGCCCAACAGCCGGCGGCAAAGCCAACTACGGTTACCATTACGGCAACTACAGAGCCATTGAAGAAGGGAAAGCCACTTGCATACCAGCCCCCTGCTCTGGAAAATCCCGCGTCCTGGACAATGGTGGTTGTGCCTGACGTGCAGGCATACGTTGAACGCCCTCGCAACCATGGTATCCTGGATATAATGAACGCCTGGATTGTGGACTACGTCAGGACTCTGCGTATCCAGCAGGTCCTTTTCACTGGTGATCTGGTTTTCCGCAACGACCAGGACAGACCACATCCGGACATGTACTCGCTAATTGGCGCTGAACAATGGAGGGCATTCTCCAGGTTGATGGAAAGACTGGACGGAAGGGTGCCGTACGTTCTATGCACGGGCAACCACGACTATGGCCACATGTCATCGGAAAACCGCAATTCATTCTACAATGACTATTTTCCAACGGACCGCAACCCTCAAACACGGGAGCATCTGGTAGCCTGTGCATACAATGCATTTGACAAGACCACACTGGAGAATTCCGCATATGAATTCATTGCGCCAGAACCCGACAACCGCAAATTCCTCATCATCACACTGGAATTTGCCCCAAGGGACAATGTGCTTGCCTGGGCAAAGAAACTGGTGGACGAGCCACGCTTCGCAGATCATATCGGCATCATTCTGACACACTCATACCTTGCCTGGACTGGCAAGCGCCTCGAAAAGGAAAAGTACAAGCTCAACGAACTTGGCGGCAACGCAGGCGAAGCCATCTTCCAGAAACTGGTCTATCCAGCCAAGAACATTCGCATGGTCATCTGCGGGCACATCGCAGCACCTGACAAATGGGAAAGAGGCATTGCCTTCTCCATGGACAAGAACATCGCCGGCAAGAGCGTGGCGCAGATGGCTTTCAACACACAGGCCATCGGCGGCGGCTTCCATGGCAGCGGAGGCGACGGCTGGCTCAGGCTTCTTGAGTTCATGCCCGACAAAAAAACTGTCAAGGCGCGCACATTCTCGCCACTGTTCGCCATCTCGCCATCCACACGCCATCTGGCCTGGAAGCATGACGAACTAAGCGAATTCACATTCACACTTGAATAAGCAAAGTTTATGTG
>JAFZZD010000263.1 GCA_017615955.1 Victivallales bacterium | reverse complement strand
CGGGGCCGAACTGCCACTGGCAAGGCACTAGCAACACTTCTCTAGAACATAGCCAATTATACTCTGTTGATGGAGTATAACTATGTCCAGCACAATAAGGGGCTCACCAGTGAGGGGCTTAGCCTTTGACAATCACTGGTGGAACGAATACGGAGGCTGGTTCGAAGCGGACATAGCGTAGTTTCAAGCCAGGGGAGGGGAGGGCGTATCTGGTTTTGTAGTAGGTTTTGCCGTCCTCCGCCTGGATGGGCAGGGCGGCTCCAGTGGCCTCTATGAGTTGCATGTCGCAGGACAGCCTGTCCATGTTGACGGCTTTGTTGAAGAACCTGCCGAACTTTGCGGTGTCGTTGGAAATGTTTGTGCCGAAAATCACGGGGAAGCGATAGAGCGTGCCGTTTTCGTCGCTGAAGACATGGTGCCCCATGAGATAGTCCTTTTCGCGATAGTACCTGCCATCGAAGAAGAACTGGAAAGCCAAGTCGGTATGGGTGGTGTGGATGACTTCGATGAAGTCGCCTTTGGGGCGGAAAAGTTCGTACAGGTGCTGCCGTGTCAAGGCGTCAAGCGTTTCATAGTCGTCTGGATTCTGGCCTTGGCGGGTGGCCAGCGATACGTAAACCAGATTGTACAGCACCTCGTTGCGCTGCATGGTGGTAAGGTCCGTGCTGCCCCAGTTGGAGACTATGATGCCCTTGCAGTTGGGGGAGGCCAGGCGCCTGCCCGCTTCCTGCATCTGGTGCAGGCTGGTGTTGCCGAACCAGTATTGCAGGCCCAACTGCTGGTAGCGCTCCTCAATGTTCCTGTCCACCGACCAGTACCAATGCAGGATGCGCACATTTTTGTCTATGAGTTCGCCGCATTGATAAAGCGACGCACGCCCTTCCTGTTCAGGCGTGTCGGGTATGGCCGCGCCGCCAATTGGTTCTCCGTCCAGGCAATGGGCGTCCAGCAGCTTTTCACCCCAGATGAATGGCGTTACGCCGCGTTGCAGCAGGAATGAAGCCAGGTTGTTGATGTCCTCCGCATACAGTTCGTGGGGCACCTTGCCGCGACAGCGGGGGCATTTGCAGATTGAGTAGCATTCATCGTGGCAGATGTTGATGCGCTTCGGGTGGAATACCTCGATGACTTCCTCCAGCACATCGCGGATTAGCCGTTGGTAGTCTGGATTGGAGGGGCATGCAGTGTCGGGGTATTTGTCGTCGTCTCGTTCCGCCAGTTCTGGATGCCTGGTGAGCAGGTAGTCGCAGTGGGAGAGCGAGGGCACTTCGGGGAATATCTCCAGCCCTGCCTTGTCGCAGATTGCAATGAGCTGTTTGATTTGTTCCTGTGACAGGACCTTGCCGCCGCCGTTTTCCGTGTGGATGGAGTTCTTGGCCCAGCGGTTGGCGTGCTGTATCTCCAGTGTCTTGCCTGGGTATTCATTCATGAAAGCGGCATATTCCAGCCAGCCCTGGTTGATTTCGGGATGGCGCTTGTATTCCATTGCACCACCCAGCTCCAGCATGATGAAGTCATATCCATAGTCAGCTGCGATACGCACCGCCTTCTCAAAGTCGCCAAAGCAGTCTGGCGCGGGCAGGTACAGTTTCAGTCCAAGTTCAAGTTGTCTGTCTTTCATTGCATAGTCCTGATTATTGGAAGTGATTGGAGACTCTTTGCACGGCATGTTTTTCCCGCTGGCTGTCGCCAGCGGCACCCGACAGTCCTCATTTGAGATGCTCGGTTTCCTTTTGGAAATTGAACGCCTCCTGCTCGGCCTGCTGGAGGGCGTTTTCCACGTCAGTTGGATGCTGGCGCAGTAGTTCGCATCCTGCAATGCGGTCGAAGTGGGGGAGAATGAAGGTGACCTTGTCGCTTTGGCGGCAGATTTCCTGGAAGAGAAGCGCACCAGTGCGGAATGGGCGGAAGGCGGCGTAGTCTGTGATGTGCAGTTGCAGACCGTGGCACAATTCGCCCGCGAATTTGCTGAAGGTGGGCACAAAGTGGTTCTCCCTGAAGAGCACGCCTGGCAGATTGTGCTGACGCATTGCGGCGACAAGGGCGTCTGCGTCCAGGAATGGTGCGCCAATGATTTCAAAGGGGCGGGTAGTGCCACGTCCTTCGGACAGGTTCGTGCCTTCGAAGATGCAGGTTCCGATGTATGCCAGCGCACTTTCAAATGTGGGGATGTTGGGCGAAGGCATCACCCAGGGCAGCCCCGTGGCTGGGTATAGCGCGTCATTGTCGCAGTCCAGGCAGGGCACCATATAGAGTTCCAATTTGAGGGAGAGTCTTTCCTTGATGTAGTTGGCAAGCATGCCAGGCGTCATGGCGTAGCGGGCAGTGAGGCCATAGCCGCCAACGAAGGAGTTCAGTTCAGTGCGCATGACAAAGCCCTCGCAGACTGCGCAGCCAAGGGGATTGGGCCTGTCGAGAACTGTGAATGGGATGTTTCTGGCGGCGCATTCCTCCATTGCGTATGCCAGTGTGCTGGTGTATGTGTAGAAGCGGGCGCCCACGTCCTGTATGTCGTACACCATCATTTCCACGCCCTGCAGCATCTCGTTATTCAGGCGGTAATGTTTGCCATACAGGCTGAATACGGGCAGGTGCGTCTTTGCGTCGATGGCGTTTTCCATTTTCTCGCCTGCTTGCTGGTCCCCCTTGATGCCATGCTCGGGACCGTACAAGGCCACCAGCCTGAAGTTGCGGGCCAGTATGTCCACTGTATGCTCCATGATGGAGTTCACGCCCGTGGGATTGCTGATGAGTCCCAGCCTCTTGCCGCGAAGTACCTTCAAGCCCTCGATGTTGTCAATGCCGCATTTTATCATATATTTGTTAGTGTTTTTGTGAGTGTTTTGCTATTGTCTATATGTCTTAATGCCTTTTCCGCTGGCTGAAGCCAGCGGCTACGAGAGTTCGCGGTGTGGCATGGGAGTTTTGAAATTACCTTATTCATCATTTTTCACAAAGCCGTTGTCTGTGTCATCTCGTTTCAGTGTCTTAAGGCGTTTGAACAAGCTGATGACATCCTTTATGCCACCGAGCGCCAGCCATAGTGTGCAGCCGATGCCCAGCACAAGTGTGACATAGATCTGTCCTTTCCACAGTGATAGCCATCCCTCCGTGTCAACGCCGCCAATGAACTTGCCGTTCACTCTGCCCCCGCCGAGGAAATAGGCGAGGGTATAGAATATGAAGATGAAGAACCAGAGTGCAGTCCAGGCCAGGCTGGCATAGAATATCAGTTTGTCTCCTCTGGTGAATTCGGGCGTTATGCCCAGCAGGCGTTCCCATTTCCGTGCATTGCCGTGGTCCTGGTGCACTTGATGTGTATCGTATTGTCCTCTGTGAAGCATTTTTTCCAGATTGAACTGCACTCCTTTTCCAAAGAGTTTCTGCAACAAGGAGATTGAAACGTAGAGCAGCAGCGAGATTATCATGATGTAGAAGCTGATGACTCTTCCGTTGATGGGGAATTTCTCCATGTTGTTGGCAACCCACTCCCAGTGGAAGGTGTTCAAAAGCCAGCTTGACAAACCGTTTCCACTGGCGAAATGCCAGCATTGCTGGATGAATATAGAAGTCAGCGCAAGGACTGCGCCGCTGATGAAGGTGATCCAGGCCGCCAATGTGGTTCCATGACGCCAGTAAAGACCGCCGATCATCACCGCACCCGCTCCGCTTATGATGGCGCCGGTGATGGAGAAGAACATGAAGATGTGTTCTGTCTGGCGAAAATAGTAGCTGAACAGCACCGAGAAAATGCCGACGCCCACGATGGACAGCCGCAATGCCCGCAAATGCTGTTTGGGAGTGAAGGGTTCTTTGCGGAAAGGAAGTATGACATCCTGGATGAAAATGCTGCCCCAGCTGTGGATGTAGCTGTCATCGGTGCTCAGCATGCCAGCCACCATCACTGACAGGAACATCCCCAGCATGCCCGTGGGGAGGATAAGTGACATTGCAGTCGACACAAGGCCCTGCGCCCGCAATTGCTCGGATTCGACGGACATCAGCCTTTCTTCTATGGTGGCCTTCAATGGCGCGAATTCAGGGCAGCGCATGAAGACGATGACCGCCAGCGGAAATAGCATAAGCAGTAGGTTCATCGCCATTCCTCTCCACGTTCCAAGAAGCGCCGCCATGCGTCCTTCGTGTGGTGTCAGTGAGGCGGAGGCATATCCTATCGTTCCCTGCCAGGTGCCGCGAGAGTAAATGGAGCCGAACAGTCCAATGAGAAAATACCACATGTTGAAGGAAGGCAGTTTCGAGCATTGGTATGGATTTACCTGGCTCATTCCCTCGGGCGCCATTTTCAATGCGGTGGCAATTTGCTCCCAGGAAACATAGCCTCCGGTAACATCGCTGGCGCATATTTTGAAAATAAAGAAGATGAATACCAGGAAGGAGATATTGCAGACCATGGCCTGGGAGAAGTCCGTCAGCATAATGGCGATTTGCCCGCCGAACATTGCGAAACAACAGGCGATGCCCACATATAGGATCAGTAGCAGCAGATATACGTCCCAATTGACATTCAGGAACTGGATGTGGCTAGGGAATCTGCATAGAAACATTATGAAACGTATGGAGACCGCCGGGAAAATGCCGAAGTTGACAATGCCGCTGAACCATGTTATGATGCCGGCGCAAATGCGGAAACGACGGCTGTATCTTACCTCAAAGAATTGTGCGACTGTATAGCAGCGTGTTTCCCGCAGACGATATGATACCCAGCCCAGCATGGATATCATGAGGCCCATCGGCCCCTTGAGGAAGCCCCACCATTGGCTGGCAAAGCCAGCCTCGTAGAACATCTCGAACACACCTATTGCGCCGATGACATCCCAGGCGAGCGCGCTGTTCGCCACGCATAGAAGGTAACGCCCGGCGCAACGGCTGGCAGACAAGAAGTCCGAGACGTTTTTGGAATAGCGCTGGCAATAGAGTAAAATGCAAAGTATCCCGCACATGAGCACGGCGAAAATGCTCCAGTCCCAGAATGCCATCCCCTCATTGTATGTCATCTTTCTCGCTCCTTTTTATTCTCTCGCTATTCGCGTCGCCATGTTGCGCCATGCTTGGAAGCAACCCTCTGTTCCTTATTCGGAATTATTTGTGCCTTTTGTTGTCGCGGGGAATATAGCCAATCTTGCCAATGAGGCAAATCATCAGCGCAGAGACCCTCTCTTTTTAACGCAGAGGCGCAAAGACGCAGAGTTTTTTAGTTGGTTATGTCCCCCGTTACTTACCCATATTGGAATATTGTATTGCATAAAATGTTATAAAATTTCTTTCAATAATATCAATATTATAGTATAATAAAATTATATAAATTCTTAAAAATCATTATATAAGCTAGCTTATAAAATTCATAAATCATCACTAAAGGCACTTGACAATGCTTGTTGCCATAGTACATTAGGCGCAATCTAATTCAGAATGTGCAATAATTTAGGAGAGGCGATGGAAAATCAATATCAAGAGGAAATGGCGTCGGTGTCCAACACTGGCTGTGTGTATGACGCGCAGCTGAAACTGCTGTTGCGCGACAAGGTGTATGTGGCGGACATCTGCAATGCAACGGTCTATGGAGGCAGGCAGGTCGTCACCGCCGACATGCTGGAGCCGCGACCAGTTGAGCAGAATGCGGTTCTTGCCAGGGGCAGTGGTGGCTTTGTTACCGATAACCGCTTCAGGGACCTGGCGTTCTTTGTCAGGCGGGGCCCCGATGACGAGGGCTTCCTGCTGTGCCTGGAGGTTCAGTGCCGCCAGAGCCAGGAGATGCCGTTGCGCGTGCTGGAATACAACACACGTGAAATTGTCCGCTTCAGCAACGAGGCAGGCTACAGGGAGAGCCACAGGCTTCCGCTGGTGGTGACCCTGGTGCTGAATTTCAGCGAAGGCCCATGGAAAGGACCGCGTTCGCTGCTGGACATGGCGGAATACAGGGACGCAGAACTGGGCCAGGTGGCAGAACAAAGCAGGCTGGTTATCGTTGACCCATTCACAATGGACGACAAAATGATTGGCAGATTCTATACAGATTTGAAATTCATGCTATGTTGTTGGCGCTTGTCAAGGGATGACGAGGCATTGCAGACGTTCCTGGAATCCCAGAGATGCCTGGCGTTTCCTTCATTGGAAATGCAACGAACTTTATATATGTTCTTCAATATGGAATTTGATGAAGCCGTGGACAACACGGAGGGAGGTATTGGCGTTATGTGCGAGGCAATCAGGAAAATCAGGGCAAAGGGCATTGAAGAGGGCAAGATAGAAGGCAGGATAGAAGGTATTAAAGAAGGTATTAAAGAAGGCATTGAAAAAGGCATTGAAAAAGGCAAGGAAGAGGGCATTGAGCAGAACAAGCATGACGTGGCAGTCAATGCCTTGCGCATGAAACTGAGTATCAAGACCATACAGAAGTTGACTGGCCTGTCTCTGGAAAACATAAGGAGCATTGCCCAGTCAATTGCAATGCTCTAGGCAAAGGTCATTTTAGATAGCAATGAGGATGACGGGCTGTGCCCTTCATCCTTTTTTATTGCTTTTGTTCCTAAGTATGTGGCCTTTTGATGGGATCAATGGTAATTTATGGAGCTTTGCGCAATTGCATCATAAGTCCAAAGGTCATATCAAGATACTACTCACGTAGGGAATAGAGCTTTTGCTCCGCGCACTTAAATGTCCACGCTCCACAGTCCACTTTGCAACCATACAGGTGGCATTTTTTGGGACTTGGCGTGTTGTCATATTGAAAACAGGGTTTATAATTTGCTACCGTCGTAAAGGAGTTAGCAATAAGCCAACGTCATAACAGAAAGGGCAAAAAATGAGTGATGCATTATCACAAGGAGCGTTTGAGGTTACTTTTAGCGGAATAATGCTGAATGACAAGGATCTTTCGGAGTTTGGAAGCACACCAGAGCAGATTGTCGCGGCATTGTATGAGAAGCATGGCATCTATGGCTTCGCCAGAATATCAGGGCCATTTACCATTGTATTGCGATTCCCCGATGGCGGCAAGATGCTGGCGCGTGACCCATTCGGGCAGAAGCAGTTTTACTACACTGTCGCTGGCGGTGAAGTGCGTCATTCCGAAAAGCTGGCCGACTTGCTGGCACCTGGGATGAGCACGGATTGGCAGGCTGTTTCCGAGTACCTGTCCCTGGGCTACATCCCAGCACCCCGCACAATCAAGAAGGAGATTTCCAGCGTGAGGGCAGGGTATTGCGTCACATTCGACAAGAAAGGGGCCGCAAAGGAAGAACAGTATTATTCGCCCCAGTTCTACCCCAAGACCTCGATGACCTACGATGAGGCATGTGAAGGGCTGGATGCCCTGATTGAGCAGGCCACAGCCCGCTGCATTGCTAAATACCCCGATCCAGGCGTGCTGCTTTCGGGCGGCATTGATTCCAATCTGGTGCTGAACTATGCAAACAAGCTGCTGGACGCGCCTCCAGACTGCATAACGCTGTATTTTGACGACAAGGTATATAATGAATCCAGCCTGGCCGCGCAGTCTGCGCAGGCGGTGGGCGCGAAGCACATCACCAAACTGGCGCGTCCAGAGGATTTCTATGAAGTGCCGCGTTTCATGAAGGCAGTGGGAGAACCCTTTGCGGATTCGTCTTTGCTGGCCTCTTCTACAATAATGGAGTTCGCCGTGAAGCAGAAGCAGGCAGTGCTTATGGGCGATGGTGGGGACGAGCTGTTCGGCGGCTACAAGCGCTATCGCTTCATGGCGATACGTGACATGCTGGGCGATTCGCTGACTGCGGCGGGACGGCCCTTTGCCAAGTTGCTGCGGGCAATGCTTCCCGCCTCTGGCGAAAGGCGCAACCGCCTCTCCACCTTGCACCGTGTGGCGGATGCCTTCCTGCTGCCGCAGATTCCATGCTATGGCAGTTTCCAGGAGATATTCTCCGCCAAGGATGTGGCTGAGCTGTGTCCAGAACTGGCGCAGTACAGCCCATACACCGAATATTGGGAAAAACTGGCCTCGACACTGGGTTCCATTGACCAGGCGGAGACCGCCAATGGCATAGATTTGTGCACATATCTGCCAGAGGATGGATGCCGCAAGGACAATGTGGCTGCTGAATTATCGGGAATATGCGCATTGTCGCCGATGCTGGACATGGATGTGGCGAAGTTCGCCATAAGCCTTCCACGGCATTACAAGACCACCTTGCGGCGCAGCAAACTGCCGCTGCGCACATTGGCGAAGGGCAAGTTGCCGCCAGTGCTGTTGCAGCAGCCCAAGCGTGGTTTCAGCATACCTGTGGCAAGATGGTTCAGGAACGAATTGCGGCAGGAGGCGGAAAAACTGCCGCAGATCCTGCCTGACTGTTTTGACAAGGCAAAGGTGCGCTCCATTCTTGATGCGCATTTTGCCGGGAAAGTTGACAATGGAACGAAGATCTGGGCATTGCTTGCCCTGACAATGGGAATATGAACTATTGGATTGTGGATGAGGAGTGGAGGGATATCCTCCAGCGGGAGGGAATGACTACCCTTGAGGTGGCATTGGACTACCATGGGCGCAAGTTGCTTAGCGAGAAGAAGAAGAGCCGCACCTGGCTGCATACCACGGAAGGCGGGCAGGACATTTTCATTAAGCAGGACACCTCAAGCCGCAAGCGCGCCATGCTGCGCTCCTTGATTCGCCTCCAGAAGCCAGTGACGGCCGTTGAGAAGGAATATGCCAAGTTGGAGCAGATGAGGAAACTGGGCTTCAATGTGCCAAAGGTCATTATGCTGGGAGCCAAGCGGAATCGTCTGCTTATGCCAGACAAGGCGGTAATGGTCATGCTGCCTGTGAAGGGCAAGTCCTTGGACAAAATCTGGACCGAGGAGAAGGACGAGGCGAAGAGGCAGAAGGCGCGTGAACTTGCACTTGCCGCATTGGAATTGCTTTGGGACAGGGGCTGCGACTGGGGCAAGGACTGCAAGCCCGAACACTTCTTCATCAGCGACGAGGGGCAGGTGTCCCTGATAGATGTGGAACGCATGAAATTCAGGGACAAGCCTCTCACGCAAAATACACGGGATGAACAGTTGGTGCGCTTCAATTCCCTGCTTCGATAACGTGGAGGCATGAACTGCCTGTGTGGAATTACTACTACAATTTTGACGAGGAGCAGCAGCTGGCTGAATGGAAGGCATTGTCCCAGGAAAAGGACGGCTCCGTCAGATTGTTCTGTGAATTTGCATCTGAATATGAAATTGACAAGATCCTGCTGTGGAACAAAAGACTCCCCGCATTTCGGAACGAATGTGAGGTCCTTGAGGTAAATGGAAAAGCCGTGGAAAATGACAATGGCTTTTACATTGGTCGTTTCATTCAAAGAAGCGGACTGCGCATTCATCTTCATCCAGGCAAAAACAGAATAGAGGCAAGGCTTCTGCCTGGAAATGAGGGATATGGTAAATTCAGAATGCAGTTGATTGACATACAGGGAAAACAGGTCAATCGTGAATATTACCAATTAAGAAAGGCAATGCCTTCTGAAACCTACCAGGAAGAGCAAGATATATCCATTTTGGGGATGACGCCAGGTGCGGGGCACAAGCATTATCCTGGACGTTTCGGCTTCGTGAAGGCAACTGGATTGCTGGACTGCTCGATGCATGCCTTTGGCAAAGTCAGCAAGATGTATCTTTGCGGCGATCCTAAAACAAAGGTGCCTTGGGCCTGGGGATATTCTCTTATTCAGGAGAAGGAAACTGAAGGGAACGCTGCCGGCAAGGAGGAATACCAGGTAAATCCGCTGTCCATTCGCTGGAGGCGAAAACATACGGAATATCTTTGTTCCACGGCATTTCCAGGGATAGTGACGGAATGTGTTGGAATGGCGTATCTCAAGGTGTCGGAACTGACTTTTGCTGGCAATTACCAATATGTTTTGAGTGCAGGGGAACTTGCCTCCACTGGGCGTTTCAGTGGTAATCTTCAGGAGAATTGGCTTTTGCTTTTTGGAAGCACGGAATATCCGGACGTGCCGCTGCTGATAATACCCGACAAAAGGCCTGGTCGCGTGGAATTCATCCGCAACAGCGAGAATCGGCTTTGCGAGGTCAGGCTGTATGGATGCACCAGAATATGCACCATGACGCCCTTTGGGTTTGAGCCACTGGAGCCAAAATGCCCAGAGGACGAGGCATTTCTGGCGGATGCGGAGAGACGATGCCGTTTCTGGGCGAGGGCCTCATTGGCGATACCAGTCACCTGCCGTGAGTTCTACAGGAACGATTACGCAAAGCAGAGTGTTCACATTGTCCAGAAATTCGATTATAAGGAATATGAGGACGAATGGGGCACGGAAAGGCTGCATCTTGCGCCGGTGCCGCCTGTCTTGGGCATTGTCGCAGATGGCGCGTTGCCAGCAGTGGCACTGGATTTCCATTTTCCAACCAAATACGGGCCGCTGACTGGATTCATTGGGCGCAACTGCGAATACACCATTGCAATGCTGTATCCCTACCGCAGATTCCCACTGAATGAAGAGGGGTCGTGTGCGGAGAGGCTTCTGTCACGTGATTTGGATGCGTACTTCGATTTTGAGGGACGTTTTGCCGATGATGCACGCAGTTTCGCATATCCAGGAGCCGCCTTGGAAGGCTATGCCTTCAGTGGAACCATGTTCAATTTCATGCCAAGGGCAAGACGCGATTTTCTGGCGAAAAAACTGTCTGAACGTATGAAGGCGGCCTGTATTCCAGACGGTAAATACAGGCTTCTGCTTACGGATTGGATGCATCTTTTCAATGCCAATCCTGACCGCGATGGGAGCGAGGCATACTACAAGGGCGAGACCATTGGGCGCATGAGGATGCAGAATCTTTACACCAGGACGGAACCCTTTACAGGCGCGTCGTACTATGTCTGCTATTTGAACTGCTCGCTTTTGTTCTCAGGTGCATTGAAGGACGGCTCCCAGGAGGAGGTAGATGCCTATCCTGAACCTCTGATAGAAATCGACTGGGGGATTGGAGCTTATTTCTATATGCTTTACCTCGCCGCGCTGATAAGCGGGGAATATTCTGCCATACGTGACAATTGGGATGTGCTGAAAAGAATCTTTGCGTATTTTGAGATTTTTCATGACTGGGCCTGCATGAGTGCAGGCTATTCGGAGAAGGCTTGTACCTGGGTGGAGGGCGTCTCCTTTGGGGCATTCACGGCGTTTGAGAACATGGCACGTGCCGTTGGTGACCTGGACGCGGCAGAGCATACGGCATATCTGGCGGCAAAATTCCTTGTGCTTGACAAGGCACGATTTTTTGCAGGATCGTATTTCGCGGGATTGTATCACCAACAGCCTTGGTATGGCAATCTCTTCTTCCAGGAGGAATACAGCCTTTGCTGCAATTTCCAGAGCGTGCCCAAGGCGAGTTCCCTCAGCCCACGCGAACGGGTTCGCAAAAATGGGCTTCATACCCTTCTTACGGAAGGCATATACCCCGAATTGTTCAACGCATTCAGAAAGACCTCGCCAGCGCTTCATCGCATGACCATGAACAGGTATCGACGCGCATATCGAGGTGGATTTGAGGCGGACAAGCCAGCCGCAGGACGACTGCAGTCCGATTTCAGTTATCTGCTGGTAAATGATGCGGTGGATCCGCAAATCCCGCCAGGCCGGACGCTGCAATTGCTTCAGCGCGCAAAATCATACGGCAGGCTCATTCAGCAGTGGCATGATGTGCACCGCTTTGAAAACAACACACCAGAGGACTATCTGGAAAGCCAGATAAATGCCTGGCTGCAAATGCGCAGGCATCCGCTTTGCCTGGAGCATTGGGAGGACCTTAGAATCATTTCCGCCCTCTGGAACAACGATTCGAAAATGGCGCAAATTGAAATTGAACTTACGGGTGAAAGACCATTGCTACGTTGCCATTGCAGAAAAAGGCCTACATCCTGTCAACTTAACGGCATGTCATTTAGCGCGGAGGCGTATCACAAGGGGACGCTGGTCTTTAGGCCAGGTGCATCTGGCATCCTCCAAATACAATTCCGTTGAAGATGCGCGGAGGCGCGGAGCTTCGGTCAGAAATTATCGTTTTGGGATGTTTTTCTGAAGTTTGAGGGCGAGAGACCGAAATGCTTCTGGAAAATCCTTGAGAAATTTGCCAGGCATATCATTCCAACTTTGCTGGCGATGGCACTGATGGGGAGGTTGGTGGTTTTCAGCAGACGCAGAGAGTAGTTGAGTTTTTGGCGGTTGATGTATTGCATCAATGGCACGCCATACGTTTTCTTGAACAGATTTGTCAGGTAGGTCTTATGGCAGTGGAATCTTTTCGCCAGTGAGGTCAATGAATAGTTTTCCTCTGGGTGTGACTTAATGTATTTAAGGAGTGGGAGGAACAGTTCCAATTCTCCATGAAGAGGTTCGTTGTCGGATATGGTGTCCAGAAACGGCAGCATCAGGAGGCCCAATGCGGCGTTTGCCTCGAAGCTGTCCCTGTCGGACAGCTGTGAATTTTGCTGTATGTTGTTGACGAAAAGTTTATTCAGCGTTTCAAACAGCTTGATTTGGTAATCAATATCCTTCACTGGGATGGAAAATTTAGGCTGCATTATGGAGAACACATCAACATTGCTGTCTCCAAAATAGCAATTGAAGTTTGACCAGTACATCTCGCAGTGGCTTTCGCATTTGGCGAATGTGCGGGCAAATGGCGGTATGAACAGCATCATGCCTGGCCGCAATTCATAGTGCTGCCCAAAGAAATCGTATGATGCCTCGCCTGCTATTGGCAGGTATATGCGGGAATATGGTAGGATGAGGGCGACCTTTTTGAAGTTTTCGGTTCGCCACTCTGATGTCAATACAGTCCGTTCCGCGTAAAGGACATTGAACTTTAATTGCTGGAATTGCACATTCATAAAGGCTTTCTCAATACAGCGTAAAAGATGACATTTGCTGGAAAGGTAATCTGTATAATTGTAATATCAAGGCGTAGGAAGACAAAAAAATCTGTAAAATTGCTAAAAAATACTTTGTTTAAAACAATAAAGGGTATTGCACATTCCAATGAAAAATCATATAATTATGGCAAATGCTGTATTATGTACGATTGAGATAAACAAGTGGAGATGAGAAAATGAGAAAGAGGCTTAATGGAAAAGATTTCACTTTGATTGAGCTGCTGGTTGTGATTGCGATCATCGCCATACTGGCGGCCATGCTGTTGCCAGCATTGGCAAAGGCCAGAAGGAAGGCGCAGATTATCACCTGCTCCGCCAATATGAAGCAATGCGGCTTGGGCAACATAATGTACGCTGGTGACAATGACGATTATCTGGCGCCCTGCGACATCAGCTGGACTGGCTACCTGGCAGTGCAGAATTATGTCCCCGCTGAGTATTTGCAGTTGTATATTGCTGGAAAACCAGCCAACCAGAACGTGTACACCTACTACAAGCTGCCGTCCCCATTCGTGTGCCCGATGGAGGGTGCGCGGGCCTTAAGCGAGATTGCCAACAGTCAAAGGATGGTGACAAACTACGGCATAACGGGCACGGAATATGCTGGTGGCCGCAGCGAATACGCCTGTCATTGGGGAGGCGGAAGCAATTATTCCGCTGAATGGACGCGCAAGCTCAATGTCATAAAGGGAAAGATTATGGCTGGCGAGTTTGAGTACACAAATCTGGTTTCAGGCGTTGGCACTGCCACTGCTGGCTCGGTCAATGTTCTGGCATTCGCCTCGGCTGCCAAGAATCCTTTCTGCTATGCCTGGGCAACGGGCTATGAAATTGGACCACAGAACAGGAGCTGTTATCGCGCGGGCGCAGCCCATGGTGATTCGGCAAACTGGCTTTATTTGGACGGGCATGTGGAATCACGCCAGTTCCATAGGGGGATGTTGACAAATCAGTATGACCTCCAGTAAGCGGCTTGGCCAACAATATGATGCGTGCTGGCTGCGCTGAATAGATGATGCGAGAACCCGCCAAAGTGCGGATTCTCGCGTTTGTGTTTCTAAATGCAGGAGAAATGATAAATGAAGAAGGCGATATTGTTCTTGCTTGTGGTGGGGACGGTTTTGATGGCTGCTCCAAAAGTCGTATGCGTCAAGGGTGCTTCGGCAATAGATGAGTTGGCCGTTAGGGAATTGTGCGAGCATCTCAAGCAGATTACTGGCGAGGAATATGCGGTGGCGGACGAGGCAAGCGTCGCGGGCGATGAGCGGTGCATATTCGTGGGTCTGTCAGATTTGGCGAAGAAGCGCCTGGGCAAAGCCAGTCGTCTAAACGAGACCAATGAGCAGGGCAGCGTGGTGCAGGGGCATAAGGGAGACTTGTTCCTCTACGGCAAGGGGCGCCACGGCAATCTGTATGCGGTGTATGAATATCTGGAGAACAAGCTGGGATGCCGCTGGCTGACTGCCTTTGACGATGTGTATGTGCCCCAGCTGGACAAACTGGTATTTGAGGAAGGCGCCAGTGTGGTGAAGGAATACGGCTTTACCATGCGCTCATTGATGAACTGGTTCTATTTGGACAAGAGGAAAGCCGTGCGTTTTGAGTACAGGAACAGGCAGAATCTTCTGCTGAACTGTGTCAATGACATGAAAGGTGTGGAGCAATATCATGTGATGGGCGGGCCAGGTGTCCACGTGCTGAACACAATAATGCCAGGCTTCAGCAGGAACGCGGGCATCAATGCGGCCAGCAAGCTGATTGAATGCAAGGACTACTTTGCAGTGCATCCGGAGTGGTTTTCACTGGATGAGAAAGGGACGCGTGTCAACACACGCCAGCTTTGCTTCTCCAATCCAGAACTGCGCAGGGAACTGACAAAGAACGCGCTGATTTACCACAAGTTCCAGACGGAGAAGAACGGCAAATCGTATCTGACCATTGACTTGAATGACATAGCATACAATATGTGCTGCTGCGAAAAGTGCGCCGCGCTGCAGAAGAAATACAATACGCCAGGCGCACCGTTCTTTGACTTCCTGGCTGAAATATGCAATGCCCATCCTGAAATCGAATTTGTGACACTGGCCTATCAGCGTAGCCTCACCCAGCACCCGCCAGTGGATTATCCGAACTTCCCAAAGAACCTGACCATCATATTCTGCCCCATCAACGGGCTTTATTCCGACACCTTCGAGCATGGCAACCAGGATGATCTGGCGGATATGCAGGCTTGGACCAAGCTGGCGAAGGAAGTCTGGCTGTGGTATTATCCCAACACATACACCAGCGGTGGCTTCGCTGCACCCGTCGTGCCGCCTATGGGCAACTTTGAACGCATAGCGGAGGACATACGCGCCATGGCAAAATGCAATGTGACGGCCACTTACTTTGAGCACGATGCGGGTGGAATCACCACGAGAACCAACCTTTCCGAAATGCAGAGCTGGGTGATGTTCAAGCTCTTTGAGAATCCAGACAGAGACGTGCAGGCTCTGAAGAGGGACTTCGCGGAGCACTACTACGGCAAGGCGGCTGACATGATTCTCCAGTTCGCAAATGAGCTGGAGGCGGGAAGGAAAGACGCTGTTGCGAAGAACATCAAGTGGTACTACAACATGCAGAAATACCATTATCTGACGCCGGAGAACCTGGTCAAGTGGAACAAGATGTTCGATGATGCCTCCGCTTTGGTGGATGACACCATACGCTGGAGGCTGGATTTGGCCCGCGCGGGGCTGGACTGCGCCTGCGTGGAGTATCTCTTCAACACGAAATACACGGAGCTGGTGCCAGTCTGCCTGGCGCGTGTTAAGAGAACTGTCGCCAAAATCGATGCCTCCAACTGGGCTGTCAGCAAAATAGGCGAGCGTGCGAAGAAGTGGTATGCCGAAATGGAGGCGCGCCGTAGTGCGAAGCCAATACCGGAACAGTTCAAGGCGTTGCCAGAGGATGACGTGGCGGTGCTGCAGCCGAATCTCAACGTGAAATCCAAGGTGAATGACGAGGAGGCGAACTGCGGCATGGCCGTGACCGAGGAATGGAACGGGCAGACCTTCGCCATGGGGACATACGACTACGGCGCGAAGACATACGGGCCAAGCCACTTGTTCAGAGCGGCGGACATCACAAAGGGCGAATACAAACTGTATCTCTACGCCAAGGGAATGAAGCTCACGCCAGGAATGATACTATTCGGCGGAAAATGGACCATGAACGCGCCGCTGCGCAATCTATGCTCCAGGGACGACCTGGCCTCCCTGGAACAGAAATGGGACTGCTATGTCTCGCTTAAATTCACTGATGACAAGGTGTATCTTGACCGGGTCATCATGGTGAAGCAACACTAGGCAGTGGACAGTGGACAGTG
>JAFZZD010000262.1 GCA_017615955.1 Victivallales bacterium | reverse complement strand
TAGACGGCATCCACGCCCGTTGGTGGGCAGTTGACTTTGGCGAAGTCCGCCTTGCTGTCAAAATTGTTGAGGTCAAGCAGCACCAGGTCCGCGAAATATCCAGGGGCAATCACGCCTCTGCCGCTAATGTTGAATTTGGCGGCGGAGAGACTTGTCATGCGCCGAATGACTTCCGCGTATGGGCAGCTTTTTGAGGCGATGCGGAAGAAGCGTGGGAATGAGCCGAATATGCGTGGATGACCACCGCCGCTGTTTTTGGAGCGGATGGTGCTGTCGGAGCCGCAGACCACATAAGGATTGGCGAGAATGCGTTTCATATTGTCCTCATTCATGCTGCCAAATGCTGCCGAGGGACATTTACCGGAGGCAAGCAGTTTCACCACGGCTTCCTGCGGTGAGATGCCGCCCATCATCTGCCCAATCTCGACCATGGACCGCGTGTAATAGGGGCGATGCGCCGTGACTGGGGAGCTAACCAGAAGGATGCGGTCCATGTCCTGTCTTCCTTTGGTGCGGAGCGCCTCCGTGAGTTCGGCACGAAATGCTGCGTCCTTCTTCAATTTGCCGCAGAGTTCGGCTGTATTGATCTTATCGAATGGCGGCGGCACGACGGAACGCAACGATGTGCTGCTGTAGATGTAGGGATAGCGGTCCGCCACAATATTCATTCCTGACTTGCGTGCCTCATCAATCATGGCGAATGCCTTGTCCAGTTTGCCCCAGTTTCGCGCGAAGCAGGTTTTGAAATGGCTGACTTCCAGGTTGTTGTCCCCGGCGCGGGCGATTTCAATGGCCTCTGCAAGCGCTTCAAGTATGGTGTCGCTTTCGCTTCGCATGTGGGTCACGTATGGTTTGCCCGTGCCCTTCAGTAGCGAGGCAAGTTCCTTCATCTCTTCGATGTCGGCGAATTTGCCAGGCAGGTAATAGAGGCCTGATGAGAAGCCAGCCGCTCCATTTTTCAGCGCATCCGCCAGCAGTTCCTTCATGCGGCGCATTTCATCTGGCGTGGGACGGCGGTCGGCATAGCCCATGACGTGGATTCGCAGGGAGTTGTGCCCGCAGAGATGGGCCACGTTCACGGCTGGTGCTGCTTTTTCGACCAGGTCCAGGTACGCGGCGAAATTGCCGTAGGCACCCTTCAGTGCGTCCTTGGCGTTTTTGGCACTGGCAAGATAAAATGAGGTGCCGCAGTTTCCAGAAATGTCCGTGGTGATGCCCTGCATGATCTTGGAATCCGCGCCAGGTACTCGGTACACGGCGGAATCAGAGTGGGTATGGACATCTATGAAACCAGGCACAAGCGCCTTGCCGCCGCCGTCAATCACGGTGCATCCAGTTTTGGTGTAGGTCCCAGATGGGGCAATGGCGACAATCTTATCGTCCTTGACTGCAACATCCGCCATGAAAGGAGGCTTTCCAGTCCCGTCATAAAGCTCGACGTTGGTGAAAAGAATGTTTCCTGAAATTGCCTCGGAGGCCTTTCCGCTGGACAAGCCTGTCTGCGCATGAAGTCTGGCAAATGGTGACAACACTGCAAATGTCAGTGCGTTTTTGAGAAAATCCCGTCTGTTCATTGTGTACTCCTTATTTAGTATTCCCATGGCCGTGGGTATTCCCCTGTGCGCGGG
>JAFZZD010000261.1 GCA_017615955.1 Victivallales bacterium | reverse complement strand
TTCATTGAGGATCCGCTGCGTGTGCTGAGGGCAATGCAGTTCACCGCCCGCTTTGAATTTCGTGTTGCCGAGGAGACCGTGGAAGTCTGCCGTACCATGACACAGGACGAACTACCAGCCGAAAGGCTGTCCGTCGAATGGGAAAAATTGCTTTTGAAGGGGAAAAAGCCTTCCCTTGGGCTTGATTTTCTGCGGAAATGCGACTGGATTCGCTATTATCCTGAACTGGAGGCCCTGATCGGATGCGAGCAGACTCCTGTATGGCATCCTGAAGGGGATGTATGGCGGCATACGCTTCTTTGCCTGGATGAGGCGGCAAAGCTGCGCAGCGGAGGCGAGGACGACCTGGTTCTTATGCTTGCTGTGCTTTGTCACGATTTGGGCAAGCCTGCCACGACTTTTATTCGCGAGGACAGCAAGATTGTCTCGCCAGGACACGACATCGCCGGCAAGGAGCCGACATTGTCGTTTCTAAATGGAATATGGCACCGAAACGACTTGCCAGAAAGGGTGCTTCCCCTTGTGGAGCATCACATGGCGCCTGGCCAGTTCGTGCAGGGCAATGCAGGTGACCGCGCCTACAGGCGGCTGGCATTGGAGGTGCAGCGCATGGATTTGCTGGCGAAGGTGGCACGCTGCGACATTCTTTCGACTGGTGTCGATGTGGCCAGGCGCCTTGCGGATTTGGATGTCTTTCTGGAAAGGGCGCATAGCCTCAATGTGGAGAAGGAAGTGCCAAGGCCCATTCTCCTCGGGCGGCACTTGATTGCAATGGGGATTGCTCCAGGACCAGAGATGGGCAGGATTCTGGAGAGGGCGTTCGAGGCCCAGCTTGACGGCGCATTCAATGACCTGGAGGGGGCTTTGCGTTTTGCAAGGGAGCATCAATAATCGTCAGCAAAACAGCAAGGCATGGAGTATTTTGCAAGATGGCTTTGCCACGTTCTCGTGCTTTTGCAGCAGCACCGATTCCAATACGATGGCATTACCTGGAGCAAAGGCCGACGGCACCAGGTTCATGGCGATTCTGCAATCTCATGGACTTGCCGATGACACTGAAAAGTCATGGAGGCGCTTTTTCAATTGGCGTGTGAACAAAAGTATACTTGAATAACATGAAAAATGCGGCTTATGCCGGATATTTAGGACGTGCGTCATTTCAGGAGACGTATCGTATGATTGCCTTTTTTCTGAAGTGTTGCGCCTGATTGAATTTCCCTATGGAATCAAACATAGTAACAAACAATTCTTTGCAAGGAGAGGTTTAAATGGCGAACGCAGTTGTGATGCCAAAGGCAGGTAATTCTGTTGAGGAATGTGTCTTGTCCGAGTGGTGTGTGAAGGTCGGAGACCAGGTCAAGGCTGGTGACAAGATTGGTGTCATTGAGACAGACAAATCCACGCAGGATTTGGAATGTACCGCCACTGGCACTGTGCTTGCACTCTTCTGCAACCAGGGTGATTTGATTCCAGTGCTCCAGCCGATTATGGCGGTTGGCAATCCAGGCGAGGATTTCAGCGCGCTGGCTCCATCTGGAGCGGCACCCGCAGCACCCGCAGCACCTGC
>JAFZZD010000260.1 GCA_017615955.1 Victivallales bacterium | reverse complement strand
GCCGCGCACATACCTACCCTCTTGGGGAACATAGCCATAGCAATAAATTAGTAATATCGTATTATTTGACTGTGCCTTTTTCCTAGTATATTAAGACCGCTTGAAGCAAACATTATAAAACTGGATGTGTTTTTATGAAAAAGTTCTTTTTCGGAATGACTGTGGACGATGTGGCTCTGGAAGGGTGGAGCACACCTGAAAACTATGTGCACCTGATTGAATTCTTCAAGAGTGAGAGTGTGCCAGCAACCTTCAATATCGTGCCATTGGACGAGGCGACGGACAAGCCATTCCACACATTGAGCGACACATACGTCACCGCCACGCAAAAGGCGTATGTGGATGGCTTTGCATTTGGCGTGCATGGGCTGCGCCACAACCGCTTTGAACTGGGCGTGCCGCCAAGCATGGTGCTTGACCTGCCACACGAGGCGGAAAACAAGCGCTGGGCTGCGGAAAACCGCGAGTTCCTGGAAAAAGACCACAGCCTGGCAAATTGCAGGGCGCGCATCCAGCAGGGGCGCAAGGTGCTGGAGGATGCGCTGGGCTTCAAAATAAACGGTTTCCGCGCACCTGCGTTGCAGGAAAGCCCAGCTATGTTCGAGGCCGTGCGCGAGGAAGGCTTCCTCTGGGACAGTTCCACTGCATTGCAGGAGACTGGCTGGGACTATCTGCTGGACAGAATGGACGTTGCGCCAAGGGACATAACCCGCTCAAGATGGGAGCAACTGAACCAGAAGGGCCATGGCATTTCACTGCCATTGACCTGCGACTACACCTGGATGCTGCCAAAGGAGCGCTATGGTCTTATGATGGAGCTGGCAAGACATGACTATCTGCAGTCCTTGGCGGCTGATGTGCCATTTGTGACGCTTTGCCACGTGGATCCCGTCCACAATGGCGAAGGCATACTTTTCCTGCACGAGTTCTTTGACTTTGCCAGAAAGGTGACCGCTGCATCCGGGCGTGAACTGGTTTTCGCCACATTGGATGACATTGCAAGGGAAATCTTCAGGTAGGCGAACATGGGTAAGAAAAACATACAAATCACCAGTTTTGACACAGATGGCGCCGGCGTATTCGGCGATGTGCTGACAAAGCCATTGGCGCAGCGTCCTCAGAAGGTGGGTTTCCTTGGACTGGGTTATTTTGAATATTGGCGGATGTATCCGTCCCTGCGCCCGCAGGTGGAAGGGGATTTGAACAAGGCATGTGCTCGTCTGCGCAAGGCCATGCCAGGCGTGGAAGTGGTCTATCCAGGAATGGTGGACACACTGGACAGGGCGGAGGAGGCAGGCACTGCCTTCCACGAAGCGGGCATAGAAACGCTGGTCATCATTGCTGGAACATATCTGCCTGACTTCATCACGATGCACGCCATAAACCGCTGCGGCGCAAGGCCTGAAGTAATTCTTTTCAGCACACAGACTGGCAATGACGTGAATCCAAAGGACAACTATGTTGCAACTATGCGCAATTCTGCACTTATTGCCATAACACAGCTTTCTGGAAGTTTCAAAAAGATGAAACTGAAATACAGGGTTGTGGTAGGTGAGATTGCGGATGCAGAGGCATACAAGGAGATTGCTGGCATGGCGAGTGCCATCCATGCGGCAAAATGCCTGACCTGCGCCACGTATGGAATTGTGGGGCATGTGTTCAGGGGAATGTATGACCTGGAATTTGACCGCGCTAAAATCAAGGGCTTCCTTGGACCTGAGGTAATGACCATTCAGGCTGAGCATCTCATCAACCTGTGGAAGGAAATTGACATCAAGAAGTCCACCCGTCTTGCCAAGCAGTTGTTCGGAAAGTACAAGAACCGCAATGTTGTTTTCGAGGACGTGGAGAAATCCGTCCGCCTTGGACTTGCCATGCGCGAGTTGTACCGCAAGTTCAATTTGAATGGCCTTTGCTTCCTGGGGCAGCACTACATCGAGAAGATGACTGGCACTCCTGCCAGGATGGGGGCGTCTTTGCTTATGGAGGAGGATGACTTCCCCGTTGCCTGCGAGGGAGATGTGGGAGGCCTCGTGATGATGGATTTGATGCGCCAGTTCACAGGAAACATGCCCTTGCAGGCTGAATGGGGGCAGTTTGACATGGCGAACAACGCCCTGTTCATGCTGGGGCACGGCATAGGCGTGCCTGCCTTGGCAAAGTCCGCCAGGAATGTGACATTGACGGGGTCGCCTGAAGAATGGGGGTTCTCTGGTGGCGGCCTGAATTACGAGCTGATCATGAAGCCAGGCGTTGTCACCTTCGGCCACGTGCTCAACTGCGGCGAATCATATCGCATGTTGATTTGCAAGGGCGAGGCAATAGATTATCCCACCTTGCCCTGCAATGAACTGCACGCAATGGTGAAGTTGGACAGGCCAGTGAAGGACTTCCTGAAGGACTTGATTTCCAATGGCGTGGCGCACCACGCTATCATCGTGCATGGCGACTGCGTGCGGCAGTTGGAGTGCGCCGCCGAACAAATGCGAATTGAAACACTGAAACTATGACCAAGGAGAAACAATGGCGATTTGTATTCCCAAAAGTGAGTTTGTGACGCGTATCCAGCGTTTCCAGGAGGAGATGGAGCGTGCCGGTCTGGATGCGGTGCTGGTGTATGGAGACGAATACCGCAAGGAGAACCTGCGCTATGTCTGCAACTTCTGGCCGATTTTCGAGCGTGGCATCTGCGTGATACCGAAGAGCGGCGAACCCGTGCTGGCTGGTGCGCCTGAAGGCGAGAGCTACGCCCGTGAAATGTCTGTCTGGAAGGGATATTGCAATGTGAAGGAGTTTGCATGCGTCAGCGTGCCAGAGGAAATCGACTATCCATTGAGCACCTTCCGCAAATTGTCGGATGTGATACAGGAGGCCTTGAAGGGCGGTCGTCGCCTGGGCATGGTTGGAATGTGGGACATACCCGCGCCCATCTACGAGCGTGTCAAGACGGCTGCTGGCAATGCTGAAATTGTGGATGCATCGCCCATCATGTACAAGCTGCGCCTGGTCAAGTCGGATGCGGAGGTGGCTTGCCTTGCGGAGGCTGGACGCCAGGCCTGCGAGGGATATAAGAAGCTGCTGGAATACGCGGTGGACGGCAATCCCGAGACCATGGCGGCTGGCGCAGCCGAGGGAGCGGCCCGCATGGCTGGCGCGGAGGACATCAACTTCATGGTATTCGGTTCAGGTGAGCGCACCAACACGGTCATTGGCCGTGCCACCAACAAGATCATGTGCAATGGCGAGATGCTGATGGCTGCGATGGCGGTGCAGTACCAGGGATATGTGGCCACGGTGGAATATCCATTTGTAATCGGCAAGGCCAGCGATGACCAGAAGCATTTCCTGAATGTGCTTTTCGAGGCGGCGAATGTGCAGCAGAGCTATCTGAAGGCGGGCACGGTTTCAGGTGAGATGGTGCGCAAGGTGAAGGAGGTATTCGCCAAGTACGACATGTCCAAGTACGACCTGTATCCACCCATGCATGGCATTGGCCTTGCCGAGGCGGAATCGCCGTATCCTGACGAGAAGGCGACATACGAGTTCCAGGCCAACATGTGTGTGAACAGCGACATTTCGCTGTGGGGCTATCCTGCGGGTTCCAACCGCATCGAGGAGGGATTTGTGATTACCGCAGAAGGTCCCAAGTCCCTGACGCCATTCATACGTGAACTCATTGCAAAAGGAATCTGAGCATGGCTGGTAAAAAGAATTGGTATTTTGCTGACGGGTATCTGCCAAAGAAGGTGGACAATGGCCCGATGGAGGCACATGAGGCGTTGATGTTCTTCAATCCCTCCAAGGCGGACGCGGAGGCAGTGGTGACAGTCTATTTCAGCGACCGTGCGCCTCTGCCGTCATTCACCATACAGGTTCCTGCTGAACGGGTCATTGCCATTCGCCTTGACCATGCGGACGAGACTGGCGGCAACCAGATCCCCATTCTGACGCAGTATGCCCTTGGCATCAATGCCACGGAGCCGATCATCTGCCAGTTCGGCAGGGTGGATACCACACAGAGTGCCAACACCTACTATGTAGGCGTAGGCTGGGCGGAGTGATTTACCATGGGCAGGAAGGTTTTGATTCTATCGGCGCATCCAGACGATGCGGTGACCTGCATGGGCGGCACCATCTGCAAGCTGCTTGCGGAGGGCAATTCTGTGTCTGTCTTTGCCTTTGGCAATGGGGACGAGGACTATGATGAGCCAGGCGGCAGCGAGGCGGCGGTGGTGCGCTACAAGGAGAACACAGCCAAGGCATACGATATTCTGGGGTGCTCATTGGAATGCCTGTGGCTGCCTGACTTCGAGGATTTCCAGACGCGGGAGCTGTATCGGGAATGCATCAAGGCGATACGCAAGTACCAGCCTGACATTGTCTTCGCACATTGGTGGGCGGAGTACTTCCAGCACACGACGATGGCCACTATTTCGCGGGATGCGTGGAACCAGTCCAGGTGGTTCTGTTCGGGCGACCTGGGAAAGCCATGGACACCCGCCAAATACTATCATTTCAGCGGTGCGGATGGCGTGAGGGAGATTACCCACATCGTTGACATCACTCCATATATTGAACGCAAGCTGGCGGCGCACCGCGCATTCGCGTTCCGTTTCTTCGACAAGGAGAACGACGATGCGGAAAATGTGCGCAAGCGCAACGCCTATGAAGGGAGCCTCATCGGAGTGGACTACGCGGAGACATTCCAGCGCTCGTTCTATTTCCCAGAGGCAGTGACCACAAGCGAGGCGCTTTTTTGAGTTACGCTATGTCCCCCAAGAGGGTAGGTATGTGCGCGGCCATTGGCCGCGCATCAGGACGTAGGATTTCCTGGCAACCTCTAT
>JAFZZD010000259.1 GCA_017615955.1 Victivallales bacterium | reverse complement strand
TCAATGTGAGCGCCGAAGCGGCGCTCACTCAGGTTGGCCAACTTGTATGTTTTCGTCAGTTGGACTTCCACACAGGTTGGACAACCTGTGCGAGGTTACCTAGCGCTTTGCCTTGCAAGTTGCTCAACCTGAGTGGGCGCCGCTTCGGCGCCCACATGGACGCCAGCGGCATTCGGAAACGCAGGAACAATTAGTTCTTTTCATCCTTTCAAAAATGACTGCGTGGCATATATTACGCAAACGAATTGACTGTTTATTTACCAAGGCTGGGAGTTGTAATGCCGAAGACTAGATATCTTGGATTGGATGTGGGCGCATCGAGCGCAAAGGCTGTGGTGCTGGACAGCGCTGGCGCGATATGCGGCTCTGGTGTGCTGGACATGCGGGCCGAAGGCATCCTCAACGATGCGGAAATGTATGGCTCCGTGGCGGAATGGCTTGGCAACGAAAAGTGGAAGAAATGCAAGATTGCCGCTGGATTGCCGCAGTACATGACAACCACGCTGATGCGAAACTATCCCGAAAAACTGCCAGTCAAGGCCATTCGCTTCCAACTTCAGGGCGAGGCCAGTCAGGTGGCCGCGCTTTCAGACGAGGCAATGCTGCAGGACTGCTGCATCCTTGGAAAAACATGCCTGCGCAGCAATTCCGTGGTCATCTCCATCGCCCGCGAGCAAAATGTCAGGGAGAGGCTCGGCGCCATGTCCGTGGCTGGCATCGAGGCTGAGGAAATCGTCCCAGGTGGCATCGCCATTTCAAATGCCTTCTACCATTTGCATCCGGAACTTGTGGATAGCAAGGACCCCGTTCTGCTGCTGGAATTCGGGCATGAGAATTCCACCGCAATCGTGCTTGCCGGCGGGCAGCCACTTTTCATAAGCAGCCTCCTCTTTTCCTCGGAGAAAATAAATGAAATCATAAAACGCAGGGGCGCGGAACATAATATGAAAATGGAGGAGCGGGACATGCGAAGCATCGACCTGGCTGTGGAAAACAGCCATTCCTCTGTGATGGAGGCAATCTTCCTGCTGGAGAACGAGATACATTCATTTGTGGAATCCTGGCGGGCGCAGGAGACGGAGGAACTGGCGCAGGTCCCAGTTGGGCAGGTGTATGTATGCGGGGGCCTGGCGCAGATGAAGGGGCTGGGTGACTGGCTGGCAGAGCGGCTTGAAGTGCCTGTGCAGGTGCTGGCGCCTGAAGTCGAAGGGAGGCCCCGTCCTGAATTGACTTTGGCGTATGGTCTGGCATTGCAATTCACTGGCAAGGCCCGCTTGGTTGTCACCTTGCTGCCCATGGACATAAGGTTTCACCGTCTCAGGGAGCGCAACTGGCCCTTGCTGCTGGCGTCCATTGTAGTGCTGGCGCTGGCGTTTGCCGTCATTGACATCCACAAGTATTTGCAATGCGTGGAGCAGATGGCGCAGATCAAGATGCAGAAGAAGGAGCTGGAGACCTGCACCAAGGAGATCTCGGCCATACTTGACTTGCAGAGGGCGCTGAAATTCCGCGAGATGTCGCTGGCTCCATTGATAGTCGCGGGCAATCAGCACAGCCATCTCTGCGCCATAATCAATGCAATAAGCGGCGCCAAGGCGGAAAAGGACTGGTTTGTGTATCTGGCGGACGAGGCGTCATACCAGTCCAATCGCAATTCAGGTGGCATCCCCCAGAAGCGAAGGCCTTCAAAGGCACCGAATCTGTTCTCGCAGGAGAATTCCGCGCTTATCGGCGACATTGCTGGCAGGGATGAATTCCCCTTGCGCTATGACGCAGAGCAGATGTCCTCCACATTGAGTTATATTGCGGCTGGATATACGCCCCAGGTGCCAAACGAGCCATTCAAGCCAGTCAGGGATATCCTGCGCAAACTGGAGGAGACTGGCATATTCGTGCGTTCGGACATTTTGGCGGAAAGCGAGCGAATAGGCAGGGAGGACATATTCCAGCCATGGCAGGCATTCCTCAAGAAAGTGCCTGGCGGGCAGTTCAACAGGGCTTTCACGGTAAGGCTGCCTTTGAAGAAGCCTGACATAGCGCCTGGTCAAGGTGCTGTGTCATCAAATGACGAGGAGGATGAATGATCATGACAGCGAACATTGGCAACATACATAAGATACTACTTGCCTCCGCGCTGATTGTCATTGCCGCGCAGATTGCCGTCTATGTCTATGTGCTTCGCCCGGAGCAGCATGGTGTGGACAAGGCGGCGGGCATGTTGAACAGCTCCAAGTCCGACCTTCGGAAGAACAACTGGCCTGCCAACATTGGCATTCTCAATTCCATCAAGAATGAATACAAGGCAAAGCTGGAAGGGGATGACGAGGAGGAGAAGTCCATATCCATGCTGTATGACATGGCCATGAAAAGGGCGGGCGCCACCTTCAGCAAGAAGATAGAAAAGGAATACAGCGGTCTGATGGAATTCAGAAGGAATGCGTCCCGCCTGGATTACCAGGCTGAACATAGCAGGGTGTTCAGCGATGTCGCGAAGCGGGGCTTCGTGCTGGATCCTTCCTCCGTGGGGCTTGACCTGGAGGCGCCTTCTCCGTATATCTACCAGTTGATGCTTCAACTTTGGACAATGGAGAAGTTGCTCAACCTGGCGGCGGACGCGGGCCTCACGTTGCAGGCTCCTGAAACGCAGCCGCGCCAGGCCAAGGGGCGCAGGATGCAGAGCAATTCAAATGAGGTCCAGCAGAGCAGCGTGTATGTGCAGCCAATGAAGGCGTATATGGTCAAGGACAGGACAATGCCATATCTGGCGGAATTCCCCGTGGCGTTGAAACTGAAGGGCAATTTGAACTCTTTGATGGACTTCTTGAATAAACTGCAGGGAGACGAGTTGTTCCTGCCCGTCAGTGCATTTGAGATATTCGCCGTTCCACCCGCGAAGATTGCCGGCGGCGCCGATGGTGAACTTGTTTCAGGCACCATGCATTTCAATCTGGTGTGTTCCTCGTTTTTGCCCTTGCCAAAATAAGAATTATGGATGACCTTGTAGAAAAACTTAAAGCCAACTGGGAATACTGCGTCGCCATCGGCATCCTGCTTGTTGCAATGCTTATGCTGGGATGCCATTTTCTTCTTGGACACAAGGATGAACTTGGCGAATTGACCAGCGCGGGCAGCATGGAATCCAGTTCAATGCTGTCAGAAAACGCCTTGGATTTCCTTACCAAGGGCAGCGGGGAAGTCAAGGGAAATCCATTCAAATTGCCACTTGCCGCACCTGAACAGCCCAAGCCAAAGCCCAAGCCAAAGCCGCAGCCAACACAGCCCAAGCCACAGCCACCGCCTCAACCTGAACCTGAACCAATTGAGGAAGTCAAACCACAGAAGCCTGAATTCGAGCAGGCTGTGGCACAGTTTGTCATGAAGGGCAATGTGGGCGCAAGACCGATGGCTATAGTCAAGGTGACTTTTGCGGATAAAAAGACGGACAATCTTAGGCTTGGCATTGGCGATGGTGCCTACGGCCTCAAGTTGCTGTCCATTGATGGCGAGCAGATCGAAGTCCAGGACGCCAAAGGCGTCAAGGGCGCAATCCCCCGTGGTAAAGCAAGAAAACTGCACCTGAAAAGGTGAAAATCAAGTGGACAGTG
>JAFZZD010000258.1 GCA_017615955.1 Victivallales bacterium | reverse complement strand
TGTTTATCCAACCTGTGTGTGTGCTGATTCGCCGCTCACATGCAACACTAGCGCACCACAATCATTGCATAGTCCTTAAGCAGGCCTGCGGGCAATTCCACATTCACCCTCCTGGCGTCAACGCGCCGCATCTTCAACGGCACTGGCTCGCTGGAGACTCTGCATAATTCAGCGGAAGCGCCCGCCACTCCGTCGGGGAGAGATATGCGTATGCTGCCATCTGGCCCGCTCCATTCGGGGAATGGTATAGGCCGCTTATGGGACACCAGGTCTTTGCGCTCTGGCAAGGTGCCAGCCGCATTCAGCAACTGCACGGCGACGGCATTCTCCGTTGGCACATGGAAAGGAACAGCCATAATCATTTCAGGCAACACCGCCTTGAACGAGGCCTTGTCCCCCAGCAGTTCGCTAAGCAAGGATGCCACCTCGTCATAGCGGGCCTTGTTTTCACTGTACGGGCTATACCATTCAGGCACTGGTATCTCGCTTTTGCCGACCGGCACACTGCGGGGACTGCTTATTGGCACACAATCGCGACGTGGCATGATTCTGCCACGATGGCGACGCTGCTCGTCAAACACAAAGCGCTTGTAATGCTCCTCCTTGTCTCCTGGGAAACCAAAGTCATAGCCCACAATGCATATTCTCCCGCGTCCATGCGTGACAATGCGGTACGAAGAAGCAATGCTCTCATCATACAAATCAAATCCCCACAGTGCATTGACCTCCTCACGCGAGCGGAATGAGGCTGGCGCGTCCTGCTCGCCGCAAATGCCCGTCAGCACCAAAGTTCCGCCATTCTCGGCGTATGCCTTGAGCCGCGCCACTTGCTCTGCCGCAAGAAGACGCACCTCGTTGGCCACCAGCACAGGCACATTCCAGTGTTCAAGTTCCTCAATGCCGACTATAACAGTTGGAATCCTGGCGAAAAGCGCAGCCTCCACCCAAAATGGCAGCCGCGTCTCGCAGTAACCTGCAGAATAGAAGCGGTTCTCCTCGGAATCCAGGAATGCCACCTGCGCCATTGCATTGCCGTGGAAAAGGAGCGGCGCATGACGTTTCTCAAAGGCGCGTATCGCGGTCTCATCCAAGGTGCCCATGCCACTTTCTGGCGTATTCGTGTATATCGCGCCAGCCAGGCGCGCCTCTCCAAATGTGAACATAAGAGCGTCGTTGCTTACGGCGTAGAACAGCATCATGTCTGGAATGCCCCGTCTGCGGGCATACATTGCAATCAGCTTCTGCTGGAACAGATTGTGGGGCCAGGCTGTGCTGATTATATGAGCGTTCTGGCATTCCTGGAAGAACCAGTCCAGCTGCGGGAATATGCCAGGCCATGTGCCACGCTCATTGCTCTGGAATGAGGTGGAGTTGTAGTTGGGTCGCAGCATCTTCAGTCCAAGACCATCATAGTGCCGCTTCACGGTCCTGTGGAAGTCCAGGGTGGATTCCTGGCGGAAGCGTATATAATCCAGGAATGTGCGATCATCCCTGGAGCCGAACCACTCGTCCCACTTGTCGGGCGACGGCAGTTCATAGCCGTATTTCGCCTTGAACTTTTCGCGGCAGTATTTGCAGCCGCAGGAGCGCACCTTGCTTATGCGTGAGCCGTCCTCCAGATAGATGTTCTGGTCTGCGAACTGCATGTCATCGGTCATTATGCCGTCCACTCCAGTGGCATAGACGCTTTCCAGATACTTGAGGTATGCGGCCACGTAATGCGGATTGTTGGGGCATTTGATGTGGCCGTGGTACCATGTCGAGATTTTGCTGCCGACAACGGCGTCCACCTGCTCCCAGGTGGCCTCCTCCTTCGTCTCGTCCAGATTGTACTCCACTATGTCTGGCCAGTAGTCAAAACTGCTGCCATGGGTTTGCATATATTTTTCCAGCCATGTCTTGTGTCTGCCATAGCAATCATCGTCGGGGAAATAGGTCAGGCAGCTGGAATGGTGCTCAATCACCTTCATGCCGTATTTGTGGGCGGACGTCACTATTTTGGCAAGGCACTCGTTGATCTCCTTCCACCATGGCTTGTATGACCAGCGGAAATGGGTGCATGAAAACGTGATGAGGTGTGTTATTCCCTGCTCCGCATAGAGCCGCACCTTGGCGTCTATATCCTCCTGGGTGAAACGCCATATCTCTTTAGCATTAAACCAGAACCAGGCGAACCTCGCCTGCCATGCATCCTCTTTTGCAAAATCGGACATAATAGTCATCCTTATTGTCTTACATCAAATCAATCGATCATATTTTATCATCACTTGCTCTTGAAAGCAAAGGGATTTGCAATTTATTTTCTAGGCTTATATAAAAAATATATATATTTT
>JAFZZD010000257.1 GCA_017615955.1 Victivallales bacterium | reverse complement strand
ATTCCCCTCGGAAATGGAAATGGTGGGGCGCGTTGATGAGATACTGTAGTCCGCAATGGCCAAGCAGTTCCTCACGGTACCAGTTCATCTCCTCAGGGATGTATTCGCACTCCATGCCAGTCAGGATTTCCAACTGGGGAAATTGGCGTTTGGCCTCGTCAAGTTCCGCGATATACAGGGGCAATTCCCTGACGGCCATTCTGACGTTAAACCAGAGTTGGTCACCCAGGTGCGGAGTGTGGTCTGTAAACCCCAGAGTCGTCACTCCCTGCTCCAAAGCGGTTCGGCAGTAATCGGCGGGTGTGCCAGTGGCGTGCTTGCAAAGATGCGTGTGGGTGTGAAAATTACGTCGAGACATGGAGAGACGGAAGTGCGGCAGAATAGACCGCAGTTATATTATTTGTCACTATCCAGAACCCCAGGCCACTTCAATCCGCGTGGCCTGGGCATCGCGGGCAGGTTGGGGGCTCACGCTGCCCAAGATGCAAATCTGAGGCTGCGTACGCCAAAACAGGTGGGGTTCTGAATAATTACAACCAATATATCAATATACACCATTGCAAAGCCAATTTCAACAGACTAGGAACCACTCCCTGCAAAAGAAGAAGAGAATGGAGTGCCGTTGGGCTTGCATATCGGCAATTTCACGTTATCTTAAGAGGCAACCGCAAAGGTCTCTCGCCACAACCTGCATCGCCTCCGCTTACCACAGCATTGGAAATAGCCATTTCAGACATGGAAACGCGACAACAGCAAAAACAGTTACGGCTGCAAGCGATGGCCTGGCTCGTGTCGTGCTACGGACGTCCCGATGCACTAGGCCTTCGCGTAAAGTTGCGCAATCGCCACGACCAACTTGATGTTGGGGCGGTTTGGCTGTCCCATGGCAAGGAATCAGACAAATCGCTGATTCCCCGCCGCGCGGTGGCAGTGCAATGCTGCGCCACACGCAGCCAGTGCTGGCCAACCTGCGGTACATCAGAGGAGATGGTGAAACACGCATCTGAACTGTATCGTCAGCGAGAAGACCTGCAATTATCCATTCAACGCGAAGAACCAGAACTGCGGGATCGTGAAATGCTGTTTGACGAACTGGCTTTCTGGCACTACGAGGCATCCACCAATCCGCAATACCAGGCATTGGTCAAGGAAATCGCCCAATTGGAGCGTGCCATTTACCGAGGTTCGGCGCTGGAGTGCCTAAGCACTCCGCCAGTGGCCGACCTGCTCTACCTGGCAGTCCCGTCAGGTTTGCTATCGCCAGGGGAACTACGCGAGGACTGGGGCTTGCTGTGGCTCAATCAGGATGGTTCCACCGACGTGATACGTCAGGCCAGCAGTCACGACTGCTCCGCGCAGGAGCGGATTCGCATGCTTCGGGCCATCCTTTCCGCCGAAGTACATAAACTGATGAGAAAACAAAGGAAAAGACAACCATGATTGTGGACACCATTGCCAACAGTGCGCTTTACGAGGCCATCCATCCCCTGTTCCATCAGGCCTTCGAGTTTCTGCGCGACCCCAAACTCGCCACCCTCGCCAACGGGAAATACGT
>JAFZZD010000256.1 GCA_017615955.1 Victivallales bacterium | reverse complement strand
GGGTTACGCATGGTCGTGCCCTGCGGGCACGCCGCTTCGCGGCTTTCATTTACCTACCCCATACGGGAACATAGCGTTTCACATTTATTGGCTACAAGCATTCCAAATCATACCAGCATAAATGGCTGAGTGAAGAGTTTTTCACCGCTTGCCTTATCCATTGCCGTCACCCGCAGGAAAACATCCTTTTCTCGGTCAGAGTCAGGGACGGAATACAGCAGTTCCCTGCCAGTCCAAAGTTCCACCAGCACTCCGCGATGACTGAGCAGAAGGATGATGGCCTCCTTGTCACAACGCACACGCAGGGTGCGCCCGTCAAATTCCACCGATTCAAAGTCCAGGCCTTCGCCTTTGATGGCCCCATAGAAGCGTCCTTGACGATAGGCCCGCAGGCATGATTCCGCAGTGCGTTCCTCTGGCAACAGTATGCAACGTCCCTGAAGTCTTTCCTTGCCCAAATGGTCCTGAACGCAGAAGCCATAGCATTGGCGCCCGGTGCCGAGCACCTCATCCCATTGGCTTTCAGCCGCAGCTGTCATATCAGGGCCGCAATCCGCATTTATGACTTCCAGCCCCAGCACCCTCTGGTCATAGTCCAGCATCTCACAAAGGAATTGATGCGGCAGATGCGACCAATGTGGATGATTGATGACAATGCCGCCGCCATCAGGAATCATCAGAGCCTCCAGCATGGCATCAAATGCTTTGCGCCAAGGCATGTGTGTTCCAATATGAATGCCATGCTGCACCAATGCAGAGTGTCGGTTGCGGTCGTAGTTGCCGCTGACGAAAAAACTGCCAGGACAAGTTACGTGCAGATAGACACTGTAGTCCGAAAAGAAATGATGCTCCGCATTCGGCGCCTCCAGAAAGCCAGCCGGTGCAGGAGGAAACAGCGGTTCGCCTTCCGACGTCGGCAATTGAGATTGATCCACTCCCCATGCCGCAAAAACTTTGCGGAAATCAAGGCGTTCATGGACGACTTCCCCATTACGGATGTAGGATGGCTGCCCCAGCCTGAATGTGTTTTCGCGTATGGAACTTGCAGGATAATATGGCGCCGACGGGTAGTAGTTTGAAAATGTGGCGAATTCAAGACCGCTTTCCGTTGCCCTGATGAATTCTTCCCTGCTTGAGCAATGCAGATGTGTGCAGCCAGTTACCCTGATCTGCTTTTTCCAATCGACATCACGGTATGGATTGCGGTTTCGTTCCTGCACGTTCATAATTGGCTCCGTCATCAATGCTTCAACAACTTGTCAGGGTGCTATCATGAAAATGTAAGTGTTAGGCTCGGCGGCAGTGAAAGTGAGTTCAGCCTGCGTTTTCGGATAAGTGCGCTTCTCTGGATAGACCATTGTCCATTTCACTGGTGCCTTGGCACGCAAGGTGTATTTTCCTGGCGTCGCCGTGTGGAAGGAAATCATGGAGTTATTGGCGAATACAACGCCCTTTCCACTGTCGCAGTAGGTGTGCACGCCGATTTCCTTTGCAATCTTGCGCAGTTCCGAGGCCGAAACAACAGGTGTGCTGCACAGATAGGTGACAGAGCCATCCGAATTCTTCTTTTTTGCGTATGCTGGGACTTTCGTGCCATCTCTCATTTTGGCGGTGCCAAGAATGCTAGCGTTCGTATCCGTAATTTTCAGCACAGGCGCGTAGTTCGCGCCACGACCGCTGCTATCCATGACTGAGCCATTCGCAAGCGTCACAGCCATGGATGCGCTCTGGTCAAATGCTTCCGTATGGATGCCTGTGGTCTGGAAAATCGAGTTGTTGTCAGGTCCATTGGCGGTGAGCCAGCCAGCAGCGTTCAGGAAAAGCAGTGTCTTTCCCGCTTTCTTGATCGCGGACAGCTTGGCCAGTTTCTCTGGCGTCATGTAGAACAACTGCGGGAATATGAACAGCTTGTATTTCTGCAAGGCGGGATTGTCGATGTCCGCAAATGAGAATGCGTCAAACAGAATGCCTGCATTATTCAGTTCGCGCGGCTGATTGTTCATGCTCAAACTGACCTGGGGACCGCCCTCTGGGGCCTGTATGGCATGGTAGTAGGCACTTTCCCAGTCCGCAATGACGGCGACTTCCGCGCTGGAACTGAAGTCCTTGACTGCATCGTAAATGGGGGCGATGCAATGGAAGAACTGCAGGATTTCAGGGCAATTGTACCAGTCGCACCCGAAGTCGTAATACCAGAATGCGCTTCCTTTGCTGATGGCCTGCGCCAAGTCGCGGGAAAGCAAGGCAACGCTTTCCTTTGCAGTGGTGGCATGCTTGTTGCTGTTCTTCTGAGTGAGGTGCGTGCGTGTGTCCGCCTCGAAGATGCACATCTTGCCGTGGAGCGGGTAGGATGACCACAGGCTGCGCGAAAGTTGGGAGGCCCCCAGTTTGCGGTAGAAACTGGTGTAGCAGCATGGAGATATCTGGAAATCCACGTATGGGGAATCCATGAATACATCATTCACTATATGCCATCCTTCGGCAGTGTATCCCATTCCGAAGAAATATCCGCAGTAGTTTCCTATAAGGGCACGGCCATTGCAGGCCTCCTTCGCAGCCTTGTTGATTGCCAGCAATGCATTGCTTAATGAGCGCTGCATGCAATGGAGGAAATCAAGAGTCCAGGCATGTTTCACTGGATCACGCAGAACGCCGTCAAGGACCTGCATTCGAACAGCCTCTGATGGAGGTTCGGCACTCTCGAAGGTGACTTCAGACTGGCGCCACGCCTTACGCAACTGCTCAAGGTCGCCCTGGTACTTTTCACGGAGGTAGGCACGGAAAAGCCTCTTCATGGGTTCGCTGACGTCTGGCATTGAATCCGCCATGCCGTAGTAATGCCATTCAGAATAGACGCCTGCCCCGAGCCTGTATCCAAAGATGCGCTTCGCGTATGGAGTGCCCTCGATATGCTTGACGAGTCTGCGCACAGTCTCGGAGGCTTCCTTGATCCATAGTTCGGAGGCGTAAGAGGGGGCGTTGTAGGGGCCGATATTGTCGCCTTTGGAGTATTTGGTGCTTTTTCTGCCGTACCTGATTGTTTCCTCTGGATGCAGTTGATTCCACCACTGCGGACCATGCGAGAATGTTATTGCAAAGATAAAGCGTCCTTCTGGAGACTGTGTGAAGGCTCTGGCAAGATGCTTGTCTATAGCCTGGTAATCGTATTGTTCGGGGCCTTTCCAGAACTGGTCCGCTTCTATGCCGCAGGAGAGAAGGTGCATATCCGCGTCCGCGAAGTTCTGGAGTTTTTCGCGGAAGTTAGGGGTGTCTCTTCCGCCAGCACTGTAGTTGTACAGGACAGGACGGTAGAGTTTGCCTCCCAGGTCTATGAAGACGCCGCCGTCCTTGTAGGCGATCTTCGCCTGTAGTTCAGGCTCCGTGGCAAGTTTTTCAAGCAGTTTCTTTGTGCGTTGGGCAACCTGCTGCCTGCGCTCGCGTTCCGCAGCCGCGTCGTCATTGGCAAGGATGGCGATGAAGTCATACTTTCCCGCCCATGGGTCCGACAGATAGTCTCCCGCAGAGGCAGGCGTCTTCCATTCTTTTGCAGCAAAGCCTGCCTTTTCCCAGCCAGGCTGCTTTTTTCTGGAGGCTCTCCATGTGGTGTCAGTGAAAACTTCCTGCTCGCTTCCGTCCTGATATGTGATTGAGATGTGCAGGATGAATCCACCAGGGCCACCATTGTTAATGGTAGTGGCGCAAAGTGCATTTGCGCCACTTACCAATTCTTTTGTGATGTCATACTGCTTGGTGTTGCCATTCCCGAAGATGCGGGTGCGCTGATGTTCGACGGCCTTGCCGTTCAGCATCACATTTCCCGTGTCGTCGATGACGTAGGCGACAAAGGCCTTTTTGATTGCCTTTTTGGCCACATTGAATTCAGTCCGCAGATAGCGTTCCTTGTTTATGCCTTCATTTACGTCCTCTGGATAGGTGAGCCACTGGGCCTTGGGGCCAGCCAGAAGACAGAAGGCACTGCAGTAAATAAAAAACAGAACTTTATGCATGGATACCTCCAACTTTGGACATTAGAGGTAATTTCAAAACTCCCGCCCACGACGCAAAACATCGTAGCCGCTGGCTTCAGCCTGCGGACACGCGCTACAACGCAAAACATCGTAGCCGCTGGCTTCAGCCAGCGGGGAAAGCAGGCTTTGCCAGGAATTTTGAAATTACCCCATTATTGAATGATTGAGTACGGCTATTTCATCTCCCAGAGTTTGCCATTTGGAATGGAGAAGTTGAGGGCGTCGCAATGGCCATCCACAAAGACCACGTTGTAGTTGTTGTTGTGGCGGATGCCCAGGCGGCAGTTGGGATGTCCGATGGTGAGGCTGTCAAGTGGATTCGATGAGGCGCGTAGTTCCATTTTTAGTGCATCGGCTGCGTTGACAGTCTCGCTTGGATAATTGTATTGATGCATCTTGAACATGCTGGTCTTTGATGTGCCAGATGTCTTGTTGCTACGGGCGTATGAGGTATCAAGCCTTTCTGGATAGGTTATGGAGCCAGTGGATGTGGGACGGTTGGACGTCGTATAGACTGGGGTTTGCATGGAGGGGCACAAATACATCTTGTAGTCGCCGACGAAAGGCGCTATGCCGTCCTGCCACCAGAAACATGGTGGCTGATTGGCGCCGTTGGGCCAGAAATACTGGTAGCAGTTCCAGTCCTCGTATTCCTGTGCATACATGGAAAAGCCAAGGCCAATCTGCTTGAAGTTGCTGGTGCAGGCGATGGCGCGTGCCTTCTCACGTGCCTTGCTCAGCGCGGGCAGCAGCATCGCGGCCAGAATCGCGATGATGGCAATCACAACTAGCAATTCAATCAATGTGAACGTCTTTTTCATTTTGGTTAACTCCTTAAGTTTTATGTTTGGTAAAAATGCAAATGACCTTTGTTCGCAGCTTTGTTTGCCCGCGTTCTATAGACGGTTCTCCCAATTGGCCTCCAGCATTGAAAACGAATTGTACAACGGGAGTTCCTGTATCTTCTCATTTGTAAATCCACAACTGGAGGATGGATAGAAGTAGGACGGCAGCCGTATGCCCGCCGGCTCTGGCGAACGATTGCCCTCTTTGATGCGCTCAAGTAGAAGCCTCACCACATTCTCTGCCCGCTTCTTCAGCGGTTGTATCACAGTGGCAAGCGGAACAGCGCAGATGTCGCAAATGCTTAGGCCATCGTAGCCCACGACCATCATGTCATCCGGCACCTTTATGCCAGCCGCCAGCAGCAACGACAGCACCCTACCGGCAAAATAGTCATTGCTGCAAAACAGGACATCAG
>JAFZZD010000255.1 GCA_017615955.1 Victivallales bacterium | reverse complement strand
GCCCCAGCTTGTCGAACTTGTGCACATCGTCCAATGGCTGCTTTTCATAGCAGATTATCAGCCCAGCAGGCTTTTCCGCCATAATGCGCTCTGCTGGTGTGGAATATGGCATTACCATTGTGTAGAAATTGTTGTCGCGCACTTCACGCGCGATTTTTTGAATGTCCGTCCTTCCAAAGTTCAAAAGGACAATTGTCTCTGGTGTAACTTTCATGTTCTCTCCTGTTTGGGGGTATTTTATGTGAGCGCCGAAGCGCCACATGTGAGCGCCGAAGCGGCGCTCACTCAGGTTGATCAACTTGTATGTTTTCGTCTGTTGGACATCGCACAGGTTGGCCAACCTGCGAGGATGCGCCTAGAGCTTTGCTCTTCAGGTTTTTCAACCTGAGTGAGCGCCGCTTCGGCGCTCACATAATTGGCTTTGCGATGCCCCTATTGTTATTAGCTAATCACCTATTACGTTCAATGTCAGGCTCGCCTTTCCCAGCAGCTGCCCTTCCTTGTAGAGCAGCTTGCGTGGTGTGGGGCGTGTGCCCTTTTCATGCGGACCTGCGGGGGCAAATACATCCGCTGGCGCAAAGAGCGGCACTTCAATCTGCATGGTGCCATTAAGCATGGCGGCGTCCAAATCGATGCCGCCTTCCAGTATGTATTCCGTGGAGGTGGTCTTTGCCAGCTGCTTTTTGCCGTATGCGAATGGGGACGAGACCACGTCGCCGATGACACCGCCATAGTGCTTGTCAACAGTGGTCTCCACGGCGCCAAACAGAACGCTGCCGATGTAGCGCATGGCCGCATTGAAGGCGGCCTGCCCCAGGCTTCTTGAAATGCGGAACTTTATGGCGAAGCGCCCTTCCACATTCTCCTTGAAGAGGATGCGCCTGTACCAGGGAAGCCCCCGCACGTCAAGCGCACCAGAGTTGAGGCGCTGCGTCATGGTGGCGGTCTTCGAGGCGACGCCAGTGCGAGGGTACAGCAGTTCCGCCTCGAGAATGTGCCTGCTCTCTCCAGAGCCAATGCGCTCCTTCGCCTCAATGAACGACAAAAGCAACTCTATTTCCTTTTTGGAGCCTGCCATGCACCACTCCTTTATTTCCACCACTTGCGGATGTTTTCCACAGTCTCCAGGATGTTCTTGTTCTGCTCGGCGCCTTCAGCGATTTCACGCTCGATGATCAAGTCGCCGTCAAAACCCATTTCCTTGAGGCGCGGCAGCAGACGCGGGAAGTTGACCGCGCCCTGGCCTACCTGCACTTCCTTGCCCAGCTTGTCTCCGTCCACAGGCGGAATGCCGTCCTTCACATGCATGTTGCGGACATATTTGCCGAAGACCTCAATTGCATCGCAGGGGCTGCCCTTGCCGTACATGATGAGGTTGGCAGGATCCAGATTGATGCCAAGATTGTCCAAGCCAACCCTGGTGATGGTGCGCAGCAGCACAACGGGGGTTTCCTGCCCAGTCTCAAACCAGAAGCCCAGCCCACGTTCCTTGCAGTAGCTGCCAATCTCGTAAACTGCATCGCAGAATGGAGCGTATGTGTAGTCGGTCATGTTTTCAGGAATGAAGCCGCAATGGGTGATGATGGCAGGTGCCCCAACTTTGAGGGCGAAATCCGCCCCTTTCTTCAAATCCTCCAGGCGCTGCCTGCGGGTGCTTTCCGGCACAATGCCCAGCGTAATGGGTCCTTCGGTGAAGTTCCAGCGTATCTTGCCGCTGTACCCAGACCAAATGGCGGCGATGGCGACACCGCTGTCCGCAGATGCCTTTTTCACCTTGGCTGCGTTCTCGTCGGTGTACTTTGTCATGTCCCAGATTGCGACCTGCGTGGCCTCCAGGCCAAAGCCCGCCACGCGGTCAAACATGCCCTGCACATCGTCCCTGAAATTCGATATTGTGCCGATTCTCATGATTTGCAATTTCCTCTATTCAATTTCAATACATAAATCAGTAGCAGCCTTGTTCACTGGACCGCAAATACTCCAGAACGCCAGCCTTACATAGCATGGTCCCTTGCGCTGTGGCATGGTGACAAGCCTGGAGAAGCTGCGTTTCTGGCCAGGCAGCAGCAGGCCATAATAGAACATCTTGCCATCCAGTCCAGGCGTAGAGGTGAAGCTGCGTCCAATCACATTGCTTACGGAGCGCAGGCCATTGTTCTTGACCTCCACGGTCAATGACACCACCTCGCCTGGCTTTGCGGTCTTGTTATAGGTAGCCTGTACGCTTATACCCTCGTCCGAGCATTGTTTCAGCTGTGAGAAGTCCATCCCCATTGCCTCCAGCAGATCGGTGGGCTGTGCTGTTTCAGTACCCGGGATGACGGGGACCTCCCGCTTGATGAAGTTTCTTGACAGTTCCAGCACGGCCTCCCCATATTCCTTATGGCTGAATCTAAGTTCCACATTCTTTGTGCGCATCCTGTCGAATGCAGACAGCACGGTCTGCGCCTCATCGGTCCAGATGCCATTTTCATCGGTGGTATATGCCTTTCCGTTGAGAGTGAAAAGCTCCAGTTTCAGAACTCCGTCATACTTTCTTTCGATGCGCTGGCTTTCCTCTCCCTCGATGAATTCTCCTGGCACCACCACATAGCCTACAGACCCCACTGGCGTAATGCCAGTCCCGTCATTGGAAGACACTGTTTCAATCACGGTTTCATACAACTTGACTTCGTGAATAGTGAGAATAAGTATTTTCCTGAATACGAATTGCGGGAACGAGCCCTTGGTGGGCATTGCCTTCACCTCGTATGCCTCTTTTGCATCCCTGCGGCGCACCTCATTGCGCAGGAATTTTCCCTTCCTCTTGTTGCCGGCAGTCTGCGCCAGCAAGGGGAGAGCCAGGCATAGCAGGAAAAACACATTCAAGACACGTCTCATTTGTCGCCCTCCTGCTCTCCGCCAAGTTGAACCAGCACGTTGTTCCAACGCTTGTTCCAGCCCGTACGCACATCTGTGACCACATAGCAGCCAAGTTCGGGGTATTTTGCATTGGGCAGTTCAGCAAATACTGTTTCCCTGCCAAGAAGCCTGCTGCCATCCCATATCATGTACATGCTGACGCCAAATCTGTCCATCGTCCTTTCCTGTTCGATGCCATTTCCCTGGAATTTGCTGACTGACCAGACCGCGCAGGAAATGGCCATCTTCTTCTGGCCCATGGCCTTCAACTCCTTCAATTCGGGTAGCCTGTATTTCGCCCCTTCCTCGCGGCTGATTTCATTGGCCATTGCCGCCGCTTCCTTCAAACTCACATCCCCTGCCTTGACAGGCTCCTTGCTGACATAAAACCTGTTGTCCCCAAACTGAACTAGTTGCATCGTGACGCCGCCGTTTGTAGTGTATTCCCTGGGCGCGGGGATGTTTTTTATGGAGAGTTTTATTCCATTCGAAAGCTGTTCAAGGCGCTTACGCTCACCCTTCTGGGCAATACCAAGGTTGCGCAACTGGCTACGGGCCTCCATTAAATATCCCGATACCTGAGGTAGCACATTGGCGGAATCCATGGAGGCATCTATCATTCCAGCCAGTTTGATCTGCCTCTCATTGCTGGCCTTGAGTTCCTCGACAGTCTGCCTAACCTGGCGCCGCAGTTTAAGATATTCCTGAAGACGCTCCTCCACCTTCCTCTCCTGGGGGATCAGCACCAGGCGAGCCTCCATCTTCGAAATGCGCTTTTCGCGGTTTTCATGAAGCAGAAGCTCTTCCTCCATCATCCTGCGGACCTGCAT
>JAFZZD010000254.1 GCA_017615955.1 Victivallales bacterium | reverse complement strand
TTTTTAAATCGTTCATAGTTTGAGAGGGAACAAGTTATTATGGCTGTAAATTTTCATTTAGATGACTGGACAGACTTGAAGACCATGGGGCCTGACAGCAATGAAATAGGCAGTTTCGGCACCGCGTCGCTTGGCGTCATGACAGAGAATGACCTGGGCAAGGATGACTTGATTGACTATATGTCGATTGAGCTGGAAAGCGCGGCCTCGCTCTCCTTTACCATTGAAACTGTGAATGCCGCGAAATTTACCATTTTTCAGCTGCAAAGCAAAAATGGCAAGAATAATGTTGTCACGTATTCGCTGAAGAGCCTGCAGAGTTCGACAGTGAAGGCGAATGCTAGCCTTAGCACCAAAAATCTTCTTCTGGGCGCGGGGACATACTATCTCTGCATGGCTGGCACGGATAAAAAGGCTGAAATTGCCAATTATACCATAACCGTGAATGACAAATCCGTCTTCTACACCCAGGGTGACAATTCAGATGACTGGGGCGACATGAAGGCCCAGGGCGCAGAGGGCGCCGTGGCGAAAATCGAAGCACCAGTCATTGCCGCTGGTGTGCTTGTTGAGGACGGCTGGGTGGGCTACGGCGATGCAATGGACTATACCGAAATCACACTGGACAGCGCGGCGAAATTGTCCTTTGACGTGAGTGCGACGGATGCCGCCAAGTTCACTGTATTCCAGCTGCAGTCCAAGACCGCCAAGGGTGTCACCACCTACTCGCTGAAGAGCCTCCAGGGCACTACGCTTAAGAAGGGGGTTCAGGCTTCCACAAAGGGACTTCTTCTGGGGGCGGGCACATACTACCTTGCCATGGAATCCACAAATGCCAAGTCTGGCGGAAGCGCGGACTACACAGTCGCCGTGAATGACAAATCCGTCTTCTACACCAAGGGAGACGCCTCGGACAACTGGGGCGACATGAAGAACCTGGGCGCGGAAGGCGCCGTGGCGAAAATCGAAGAGCCGGTCACCGCAGCGGGTATGCTCATCGAGG
Organism: Victivallales bacterium; assembly: GCA_017615955.1. The sequence continues at coordinate 1,220 of JAFZZD010000254.1, read as the reverse complement.
ATGGTTGGGTTGGCTATGGCGATGCAATTGACTACACGGAAATCACTCTGGCCAGCGCGGCTAAATTGTCCCTTGATGTGAGCGCGACGGATGCCGCAAAAATTACTGTTTACCATTTGCAGTCCAAGACCGCCAAGGGTGTCACCACCTACTCGCTGAAGAGTCTCCAGGGCACTACGCTTAAGAAGGGCGTTCAGGCTTCCACGAAGGGACTTCTTCTGGAGGCCGGCACATACTACCTTGCCATGGAATCCACAAACGCCAAGACAGGCGGAAGCGCGGACTACACAGTCGCCGTGAACGGCAAGACTGTCTTCTACACCAAGGGAGACGCCTCGGACAACTGGAGCGACATGAAGAACCTGGGCGCGGAAGGCGCCGTGGCGAAAATCGAAGCACCAGTCACTGAAGCTGGCACGCTTATTGAGGACGGCTGGGTCGGCTACGGCGATGCAATGGACTACACTGAATTCACTCTGGACAGCGCGGCGAAACTAGTCTTTGACGTGAGTGCGACGGACGCGGCGAAGTTCACGGTCTTCCAGTTGCAGAGCAAGACCAGCAAGAATGTCACCACCTATTCGCTGAAAAGTCTCCAAAGTACAACACTGAAGGCTGGTGTGCAGATTACAACCAAGTCGCTTTTGTTGGCGGAAGGCACATATTATCTTGCCATGGAATCCACAAACGCCAAGTCAGGCGGCAATGCGGACTACATGGTCGCCGTGAATGGCGACTCCACCTTCTTTCCTAAAGGTGACAACACCAACGACACGTGGAATGCAGTGTCAGATGGGGCTGCTGTGGCGCTGGACGAGCAAATTGAGGGCTGGGTTGGCTTCGGCGACACGGCGGACTTCTATAAGTTCGAGGTGGTGGAGGCCGGACAGATTTCCCTGGTGCTTGATGATGACACAAGGAATGCGCTGTCAGCAAAGGAAATCAAGCTGACGTGCCTGGATGCAAAGGGCAAGAACATTGCGCTGTCGGCACTCTCCGGCAATTTGGTGAACTCCAGCAAGTCACTGGCAGAAGGGGAATATTACCTTGGGATAAGCTGTGCAAATGCGCAGAAATACAATACCAGCTACGGCTTAAGTGTGGGAATGCTGGCGTAAATGGGGTAGCCAGCGCGTCCCGCGCTGGCTTCAAACGAATTAATCAATGCATATCCACCGCCATTGCCAATTGAACAATCCAGCCTTGTCTGGATTATGCCA
>JAFZZD010000253.1 GCA_017615955.1 Victivallales bacterium | reverse complement strand
CCTGCCAAGAGATTGTCGCTCTTCCCCATTTCACTGTGAAGCCAGATCCAAAGGGCTGATTGTAGTATCGACGGCGTCCTCGCCGTCGCACCAAGGGCATGCTGTTACTATTGCCATTCCTTGCCAGATTTGTGCTCCTTGCATTCAGAAACAACGCTCTTGGTGCGACGGCGATGTCTGTTGCGCTAAAGCCGTCGCTACTACTCATTGGTCAATTGCAAAGTAAACGCCCAAATTGTAATGGTAAACGCCCATCAAGGGTGAAATCTGTGCGTTTAGTTCTGCAAAATGTGCGTTTAGTTCTGCAAAAACATGACTGTTCTATTTTTTGCGTCCTTGCCATGTGCGTTTAGTCTTGCGAATTTGAAAAAACAAGGGCGCAGGACATCGCCGCCAAACGGGTGTTTTTTTGCGTCTGTACGACTAACTGCCCAGGCGTTTTGCAACGGTAAATGCCCTTATTTAAGCGGTGCGGCCTTTATTCCTTCAGGCCTACCAGCGAGGGTTTGATGCAGACGTCCTCCGCCGGTATCCTCCGAATGCCGAGTTTCTTCAGCACGTCCTCGCCGAACGCCTCCTCGAAGCGGTCGATGGCGCACCTGTCGCCGTATTCCTTCCTGACAAGGCTGTTGACATGCGAGACCATTTTATTGACCATTTCCTGGTCGAACCCGTCGATGGACTGGCCCTTCGGCATGATTCGCCTCAGGTTCTCATGGTTGTTCTCGACGTGCGGCTTCTCGTATGATGCGTACGGATTGCAATAGAAGAGCGCAGTCCTTCTCTCGCCCGACGGGCTTTTCTCAATTCCGTCGGGGTCGGAGAACTCGCTTCCGTTGTCCGTGAGGATGACCGGGAACAGTCGCCTGAACGTCTCCAGGCCCAGCGTCGTCTCGAGGCCGTCCATGATGTCCTTGACCGACCTTGCCGTGTTCGCGTCCCTTGTGAAGGCAAGCATCAGGCCGCTGTCGTTGAAGTTGAGCGTCAGAAGCAGCTTTCCGCCTTTTCGGCCAAGCACGCTGTCCATCTCGACGACGCCGGTCCCGGGGTGCGCGTTGACATACGCCAGATAGTCGTCGTGCGTGCGTCCGTTCCTGCATGTCCTTTCCACCTTGTGCTGCTTTTCCTTGCTCTTCCTCGGGCGCTGCCTCCTGCAGGCGGCCATGGGCAGGTTGTGGCGCTTGACGGACAGCAGGCCTTCGTTGATGAGGTTGTAGACCGTCTTCTCGCATACGTTGAACTCGTCCCTGTGGGGCGCCATGATGTGGTGCACGGACTGCCCCCTGGACACGCCATCGCGCAGGATCCCATTGATTCTCTGGAGTTCATCCGAGACCATGTCGACCCCCGCCCTGGATTGCACAAGGGTTTTCCTGTACTGCGAATGCGCAGCGTCGGCCTCGTACCACCATTTTGACTGCCTGCAGTGCTGGCGTTTTTGGCAGCCGTTGCAGACGTATGGCGGCTTGAGGAGAAGCGGGCATTCGATGTCCTGCTCGGATAGATTCTGCGGCGAAATGCGCCTTTTCTTGATTTCCCTGCAAATGGTCGTCCTGTCCTTGCCTGCCTTCCTCCCGAGGCTGGCCACGTCCCGGTCGCCGTGGTCCATGGCTTCCTTGATGATTCTTCTCGCAAGTTGTGTCATGTGTGACATGATTGGCAAGCGGGGCATGGGTTTGCTGTCATAATCTCATGGCTGTTGTCTTTTTGCAAGACAAAACGCACACGGCGGTTCCCCCGCCGCCGTGTGCGTTTTGTCCGCCGGTGGAAAACATACCACCAAATTCCCAAAAAGCATTTTGCAAGACTAAATGCACGAATCCGTCGTGTGTAAAGGTAAATGCCCGGAAGTTCAGGGCATATGTGCATTTACCTTTTCAATTGGCGGCTACTACTCATTTTATCAAGGCGATTTGAAAAATGAGCCAAATCAAGTACATTAAGCACAGTTTTTGATTATTGATTGAGCGCCTATCTCAGTTGGTTAGAGAGCATGGTTTACACCCATGATGTCGAGGGTTCGAGTCCCCCGGCGCTCACCATTTCCAAATGCCCTATTTCCTACAGGATTAGGGCATTTTTTTATTGCCAGTTTTCAGGTTTTGAGGGGCAGGCGATTATTTCCGACTTTTTAGGATAATTTGCTACTGCAAAAAGGCAAAATCAGTGACGAATCAGTGACTGAACCTTGGATAGGTTTAGACATCTGGCATTTTCAATTGGTCACGCATGCGTGACCAATAATATGCTATGGAGACTACACCGTCAGTCGGTTTGCATAGAGGGCATGTCGGTGTAGGAAACTGATGGTGTCGGTGTAGGACAGTAATTACCTCATTAATTAGGCAAATTTCTTTTTGTGTGCCTAGACAAGTATTTACGATATGCCTCATGCACCAAATCATTAAGAACTTCCACCCATCCTTCTATCACAGTATTTCTAAAATGATACGAATAATCATTTTGTTTACCAGAAGCAAAATTGATTCCAGCAACGCAATCTCCAACTACTGCTGATATTGTATTTTCTCGTAATGTAAAAAAACGGATTTACACAAATTGAAACTATTCCGTCATAAGGAACCTGTGTGATTTTCAAATTATCATCTTTAATTTCAAGTCCTTTATTCTTTTGCAAAGCGGCGGGGACACTGTCATCCACATCAATCCAGAGGCCGCCGAAAGGCAGATGTTCAAGGTCTTCGGGGACGAGCTGGTGCACTACCTGGAGGCCACGTCGCCAGATACATACAATCTGCTGAAGGACATCCTTCTAGGCGGCGAGCGCACGGAGGCCATGGAGAGCGCCCTGGACTACTGGAGAAGCCTCTATCCCGACCTGGTGGGCAATGACGCGGAGATGGACGAGGAGATGGCGTCACACATCCTTGGAAGGGTTCTGTCGGACTACCAGACGCAGCTTGACCTGGCCAACGAGCTGGAGGCGCGTAAGGAGGGCGCAGGCCGCAGCTTCCTGGAGGCGGTGCTTGACACGCTGTCCAAGGTGCTGCGCTGGCTTGCCAACTGGGGCGACGGGCGCGAAAGCAGGATGCTCTTCCACGAATACGACGACGTGCGCAGGAAGGTGGTCAAGACGCTTGCGGACTACGCCGAACTGAAGAGGCAGCTTGGGGAGGCCACTGGCGAAACCGTTACAATGGGTAACGGTTTGGAGGCGGAGGAAATGCAAAACCGAATCCGCGATTGGCTCAAGCCTGAAAACTTGGAGATGGCAAGGGGGAAGACGCGTGCCGAGATTTTTGAAATGTTCGGCAATGAACTGCAACCAATAGCCTTTATCCCACAAATCTATCTGCCATATCTTAATGCTGGAATAAATGACAATCGCGTATATTCGGGTGCTGGATATTTCATTGAGCATGCAGTGAACCATCATCCAGAAGTAGATGCAAGCTCATACGACAACATTCAGGCAGTCATAGACAATGCCGATGATGTGAAACTGGACAACAAGAACAAGGAGAGGAATCCATCAATCCTGTTCATAAAGCAGATAAATCCAACTGGCGTTGTTGTAGTGAGCTTTGACGAAGGAGAAAACGGAAAAATCGTCCTGCACAAATCATTCTTCGAGAAAACAAAAAAAGGCAGATTTGACAAACTGCCTTCAATAAAGAATGGTGCTAATGCGTCATTGATGGTCGGCAACCCCATCATCAGTCCTAATGCCGAAGCATCAGCCGCCGTTCGCCGAATTTCCGCTCTTAATGACGGCGATACTATACAGCGGAACGCGGAAGGCGCAAACGCCAATGCCGAAAATTCAACCCCAGCCGTCTTGCCATCCGTGACGTTCGGTCTCCGCGAGATGGGCGAGGGCGAGAAGCCGAAGGTGAATGATTCGGACCCGGAGTGGTACAGGGCAGCGAAGGAGCGTGGCCTTACCTTCCGCGCATGGCATCCAGGCAACGGCGGCGAGGCGCCAGCTGGCGGCATAATGGCGATTGTGGACCTTGCGTCTGGGGATGTGCTGTTCTCAGGCGACGAGGGGTACAGGGGCGAGTTCCAGCCCCGCTACGAGACGGCGACGCGCGATGCGCAGATTTCGGGCATAGCGCAGAATCCACACGAGGAGCAGTTCTTCACTGTGGACGCCACGGACAAGGGCACGCCTGTCTTCGTGTACCAGGACGGCGTGATATACGCGGTGGCGGGAAACGGGCGCGGAAAGGCGATGCGCAGGATGTACCGCGACTACAACACGGCTGGCAGGTACAGGGAGCTTGTGGCGCAGTGGGCGAGGCAGAACGGCCTTCCGTTCGACGAGACGATGAAGGAGCCTGCCCTTGTGCGCATACTGCCAGAGGGCATGGGCGACAGGGAGATACGGCAGTTCGCGGACTTCGCCAACAAGAACAGCATCCTCCAGGCGTCCAGGAGCGAAAGCCTCCTCACCACCGCCGCCGAGATAACGGGCGACGCGGAGATGCTTGCGCTGCTTCATCCGGCCAAGGAGGGAGACCTTCTCACGCAGGAGAACATGGAGTTCTTCCTCAGGTTCCTTGAAAGGTACGGCACCATCGAGGGGGATCTGGACGAGCGCGGCCTGCCCACCGAGGCGGTGGAGACGCGCGTCATCAAGGCGCTGCTGGCGAGCCTGTTCCTGGACGAGACGGACAAGATGCAGAGCCTCCGCACTGTGAACGAGCTTATGAGCCGCAGGGCCGCCGACCTGGGCATATCCACCAGGGTGAACGCCGTGGCGGCCAACATGCCGCTTGTGTTCGAGATGCACAGGCTGCATCCCGAATACGACCTGTCGCAGGAACTCGGACTTGCCATGAGGGCGCTGCTGGACTACGCAGCGCACAGGAAGTCATTCACGTCCCCTGGAATGTTCGCGAGGCAGCTGGACATCGACGGAAACCTGATGTCCGAGAATGTGCAGGCATTGTTCCTACCCCTGGCGGAGGCGAAGACCACAGCCGACGTGAACGCCGTATTCCAGGGCTGGAGCGACAGCGTGGACGCGGAGCTGAACGGGATGTCCGCCCTGATGGGCGAGAGGCGCACCAAGGAGCAGATGCTGCAAGACAGGCTGGCCGCATACAAGGAGGCCCATCCAGACCAGTTCAGGTATAGCGTGGCGGAACAGCATTCTCTCTCCGCGCTTGAAGACATAGCGAATGGCAAGGCTTTTGGTTTGCTGCAAAACGCCAAGTTTGGCGAGATACAATTTCCGCTAGGAAAACTTGGCGTGGAAAACAAGAACGGCAAACGCAAGGGAGGTTTTGGCTTCCTTCACATCATACAGGAACGAATCCTCAAGGACCATGCAACTTTGGATGAAGCATTAGGCATAGCCATTAAGGTTGGAATAGCTGCTGAAATAGGGAAAAATGTCAAGGATGACTTAAATACTCACTGGCTTGATTATGATGGTGTACGCGCAATTATTGCAGAGACGGAACAGGGCATACCTATTCTAACTGGCTATGAGATAAGAAAAGAAAACGCGGGTGAGAACGAAGCCGCCTTCCTATCATCTTCGTCTCTACAAAATCAACCTTTGATACGCGAGGCTGATATTGTTGCCGCATTGAAGGATAAGTTACAGCGACTAAGGGAAAACGCAAGTCGCCGCTATTCAATCTCCGAACTGTGGACTGGCAGCGCGGCTGACTACGAGAAGCCCAGCCTGCACTACATCGGCACTGGCGAGGGTGCGCAGGTGTACGGATGGGGCCTCTACGCCACGGACAACAGGGGCATCGCCGTTCCGCAGGCTGGATCGAATATCAGGTACAGCGTTGCGGATCCAGACAGCAGATATACTCTCGAAAATGCAGTGCCATCAAAACAAGGGTACAGGGTCGAAAAGGTCAACGAGACTTGCGGAGCCGACCTCAACAACGCAAAGGGCGTTGTGTGTGAACAGATTAATCAAGTATTCAATCCATCAGATGCGCCAGAAAAAGGCTTTGCCGCATGGATAACGCAAAAGGTTGTTGATTACATGGAGCATTCAGGGATGTTGAATAATGGTGTTTATGTCCATGCTTTGGAGTCTGATGTCATAATATCAAAGGCAACAGCTCTGTCTCTCGGCAATCATGGTGGACCTGATGCAAAATACAATATCATCCCAGTTATTCCTGAAATGCTCAGGAATGGTGTTTTAATCCAGACAGAAGCGCATATAGATCCAGCCAATGGAAAAGTGAATTCCTATTCACATCTGCTTGCCTCAAAAGTCAGGTATGACAATGAAAGGTACATAGCAGTAATGGTGATACATGACAACAACGGCGTAAAATACTACGACCATTCCATCATGCTAATAAAAAGGCGGGCATCTTGAAGGGTGATCTCCCGGCAGGGAGCCCGAAATCAAGCGCCGCCTCGGTACTTAACGTGGCGCAAAAAGCCCTTTTGTCAAGCGGCTTTGATACAAACAGTGACAACAATACACGATTCAGCGTCTATGAGGGCGAGGACATAGGGGCGATACGGCGCGTGGGGCGCGGCGCATTCAGCTTTCCTGGAAACTCCATGGGGGACAACTACCGCGCATTGCTGAATTCGCTGGAGCATGGGGAGGGCGACTTCCAGGGGCTTTTCAGGCGCACGGCGAAATGGGTGCGGGCGTTGGCGATGGACTTCGTCCAGAAGTACCCAGATTTGAACAGCAGCCTGCACGGACAGCTGAAGGCGGTGGAGGCGTGGGCTGGAACACAGGAGAATCCGGACGATGCCTTTGCCGAGGCGTTCCAGGACTACATGCTGTTCGGAACGGTGCCGCAGGCGGAGGGGCAGTCCGAGCTTGCATGGGGCTTCGCGGGGCTGAAGGGAGTTCTCATATCCGTCTACCGCAACAACCACCAGGCGGTCATCGACGGGGACGTGCGGGCGATACTGGATTCCTGCATACTGGCGGACGAGATCGTGGAGAACACGCTGCACTTCGACGAGCTGGTGGAGGCGCTGTCCGTGTACGCGAGGAACGGCCTGGCGGGCATCGGCTCATACTGGGACATAGTGCACATCGCGGAGAAGGCGAGGAACGCCACGATCCAGGCGCAGGCGAAGGTCATCAACGCGAAGCTGCGTGAACTGCGCAGGGACTGGAAGGACCAGGCCCAATACGCGGCGGGGCAGATTCCCGCCTTCGCGCTTGCGCGGAATTTAAGCTACTCCGACATGATGGCCCTGCACGATTTCGCCCAGTGGCTGTACGGCGAGGGGCGGCAGAGGGTGAAGGACATAGCGCAGTCCAGGGGCAAGGGGGAAAGCAAGACATGGATCGGACTGCACAGATATGATGACCGCTGGCTTATGGATGTTTACATACCTTTTGCTTCCATCGGCATTGACGACCCCCTATTTGCTGGCCCCATTGCTGTTAATTTATATCGGAATCGAACTCGCAACGGCAAGGCTGAATATGCTCCTCCTGGTCACCAACTGGCGAATATCTCCATAACGTGCCAGACAAATTCGGGCAGCTAAAACCAAAACAAGATTAACACAGAGCCTAACTCATGAAGAATAATGATCGGTCACTTCCCATTGGCGCTTTCTAACGCCAAAACGCTATTCCAGCTAAGGCAACCTGAATAAGCGTGTGCTCATAGGATGGATGCTTCACTTGTATGTAAACACTAGAGAGGAGTGACCGATTACGGCAAAGATGTAATTTCAAAGTGAAAAAAGAAAATCATAAGATGAAAAATGGCTCATAAGGGTTACATTACCCACTGTTTTTGAGGCAATCTACATTGCCAATGACTTGAACTGGATAAAGCATTCAGAATGGGAAAAAACAGTGATTCGCCATGAAGGATCTGACAACCAGCATCTATAATTTTGAGGACATCATACGGGGCAATTTCCTGTATGTAGACAAGACGGAGTACATCTGGCAGCTGATAAGACCAGCAAAGGAACTGTATTTTCTGTCACGTCCACGCCGTTTCGGAAAGTCCCTTCTCATATCCACTCTGAAGGCAGTGTTCGAGGGCAAGAGGGAGCTGTTCAAGGGGCTAGCTCTATATAGCAAGCCCTACGACTGGAGGCAGTACCCTGTGCTTCACCTGGACATGGCAAACTGCGATGCACGTTCCGAGGATGAACTGCGCGATTACCTCGCCAGAATGATGACGCGCCTAGCCCAGCTGCACAATGTGGATGTGAACATCCAGACTCACCAGCTTGCATCATCGTTCTCCGACCTTATTGAGAAGGTCGCTGGCACGTCACAGGCGGTAATACTGCTGGATGAATATGACAAGCCAATTCTTGAGAATATTGACCAGCCTGATGTCACGGCCATCAGGGACACGCTGGCTGACTTCTATTCGGCAATCAAGAAGGAAATGGACTATGAGCGTTTCGTGTTCATGACTGGCGTCAGCAAATTCAGCCACGTCTCGCTGTTCTCAAAACTGAACAACCTCACTGACATTACCCTGAATCAAGACTACGCTGGAATGCTCGGCTTCACGGAGGCGGAGATACGCCAATACTATGCGGACAGGATTCCCGATGCGGCAAAGGCCAATGACGTCTCCGAGGAGGAGCTTATGGCGCAGCTTCTTTCGTGGTATGATGGCTATCGGTTCTCCGAGGCCGACACGCACGTCTGCAACCCCGTGTCAATCACCAAGTTCTTTGCGAATCACAGCAAGTTTTCCAACTACTGGGACAGCACAGGCACACCAAGCTTTCTGCTGAAGCTGATGGCGAAGCGGGCTTATAACCACGAGGCGGCCCTATCCGAATGGTACGGCGAGAGCGTGTTTTCAGCCTACGAACTTGACCGCTTGAATGTAACAGGAATGCTCTGGCAGACAGGATACTATACCATAAAGGACGTCAAACAAGGGACGCGTGGCGTCAAATATCGGCTTGGCTTTCCGGACAAGGAGGTTCAGGACACATTCTGCATCCGGCTTCTGGAATTCTACGGCAATCTTGCGCGTGGCACAGGTGACACCCTTATCGAGAAAATGCAGGACGCCATCATGGCAGATGACCTAGACGGGTTCCTGATCATTCTTCAGGGCGTCTTTGCGAACATCGGCTACAAGCTGCACATCAAGGACGAGAAATACTACCAGACCATATTCTTTGTCGTATTCCTCCTGCTCGGCTCTGACATCGAGGCAGAATCCTGCACTAACCAAGGGCGCATTGACGCCTACATCCGCACAAACAGGACAATCTTCATATTTGAGTTCAAACTGGACAAACGCCCCGATGAGGCACTGGACCAGATCATTGACCGACGCTACTATGAGAAGTTCCAAAGCTGTGGTCTTCCTGTCCGTATGGTGGGGGTAAATTTCGATTCAACAAAGGGCCGCATAGGCGAATGGAAGGAACTCCGCTCCTGACCTTGGCTTGAACGAATTGTCTGAAGTCATGTTGTAACATTGCCTATTGCTTGAAAGCATTATAGCTGCACAGGATGTCATTCTATACCGACATTTTGCTGTTCTATACCGACATTTTGCAAAACTATTGGCATTGCAAGCCATTTCAGCTGGCTAAACCAGCGGCTACGAGAGTTTGCGGCGTGGCATAAGAGTTTTGAAATTGGCTCTAATGGAAGCTTGATTCATTTTCTTGCAAATGTAATTACAAAACTGTTGGAAATGCATGCCTTTTCCGTTGGCTAAAAGCCAGCGGCACCGATAATTTGCGGCTTGGCATGACAGTTTCTGAGATTGGCTTAGTTGAAAAATGGTTATTCGGTGTTTTTGCGGTGGCGCATGCTAATCCCTGTTTTTGAAGAAGGACGGGTTTTGTCTTAGGATTGGCACCAGCGTGTCGTATGCCATTCTGCAATCCATAAGCAGCGTAGGCGCATCGCCGAACTTCACTGGTTTGACGACATTCTGCTCAAGAAAAACAGGCAGGATGCGGTCAAACACCTCGGAATGCGCTCCTGTATGCCAATATAGGTCAACAGGCGTGTCTATTTTCTGATGGTTTTTTGATATGAGTTTTATGGGTTCTTTTGAGAGCATTGGCACGCCAGCCCATTCCTCCAGGGCATGTATGAAAGTGCAGCGGTCCAAGGTAACTCCAATCAACAGCACCTTTCCGTTCCAGTCCAGGAGGCGTCCGAATGGTCCTTTGCGATTGAATGCAGTGTTGAAAGTATCGTGGCCGGCAATGAATTCGGCAGCCTTTTTGCCGAGGGCCGCAATTGAGTGGGTGGGGTGAAGGGAACGCAGCACGCCAGGACGATGCCAGAACAGTTCTGGCAATATACCCGTGCATGCAGGGGTGCTGGCCACGTCATAGAAGTCATGCCCTTCGTTTCCGTTCACTGAAGAGTATGTGAATGAGGGGAAGAGCAGTAGTCCGTCATGGAAAAAAAGGCTCAATGCGTCCAGCACGCCATCTGCCCGTCCCTCCACTTCGCCAATGCTTTTCATGGATGAGTGGACGAGGATGCTCTCATTTCCAGTCAGTCCCATGCGGCTCAGGTCAGCCAGCAATGATTTCTGCGTGTGCATCATTCCTCTCATTGCTCCCATATTTCATTATGGACTGGCTGATTGCATGGCGAGAATTCAATCTTCCACCTTTGCGTGTCGGATTTGAAGGAGATGGGCAGTTTAATGACCAGGAAATTGTCCAAGGCGGACTTCGCCACCAGCATTCCCCGATTGAAGTGGCGCTCCATCCACTTGTCAGGCGAGACCACGAAAATCACGCCTTTTTCACCTGCGGCGCGGCGTGCAGTGCCGGAAAGGACCATTTTCTTCTCGTCCCAGGTCACGCTGTCCAGTTCCGCATCTCCCTGGCGCACATGGAAGTCAGTGGAAAGAACCCATGGATGCTCCAGTTTTTCTGCGAAGCGGAAGACCTTGCAGCTGACGGCGGGTATTTCCACAGTGCGTTTTTCGGTGAAGGTGCCCATGTAGCACTCGTCCCAGAAGTCATACATCCAGTAGTCGCGTTTGGGATGCAGGTCCAGAAGCTGTGCGTTAAGCTCGATTTTCCTGAAGGAGTCATTCAGGTTGAATACTGCGCAAATTGTCCAGCTGCCCCATTTCTTGTGGATTTGTATGTGGAATATCCTAAGGAAATCGGTGTCTGCATCGGTCTTGGAGAACAGGTCGCTTGCCTCCGGCATGCCCTTGCAGCGCGGCAGGACTTTCTTCAGGAGGGCGAGGCGTTCGGGACTCATGCGCTCGATGTCATCCTGGAAGAAGACTGGGCTTGGCGAAATGCCGAAAAGGGAGGCGGCAATGATTGCCTCGTTCATGGAAATTGGCTTGTCAACAGTCATCACATTGCTGTTGCACTGGAAAAAGCGGTTATGGGCGAAGCCCCACATGGCCAGGTTCTGGATGGCATTCTTGTTTGGCGCACCGCTGGAGCCAAATGAGCCGTTGATGATGTAATTGGCGGGATATGATGGGAATGTGGGTTCAAGCTGTCTGGCCTCGCCATAGTCCATGCCTATGCGGGATGACTGAAACGCACCGATGTCGGAGAGACTGGTTCCCGTTGCGCTCAGGATGAATGTGTCTGGTGAGACATGTTTTGACAAGCCTCTTAGAAATCTCCTGTAGCTTTCCTGGCAGAAGGAGGTGCTGGGGTTGTTTTCCTTATGAAGCCCATCGGAGATGAAGTCGCACATATAGTAGCGCACACCCCATTTTGTGTAGGTCTCCAGCACATTGGCGAAGTAATCGTGGGCTTCCTGCCTGTCGGAATCCAGCGTATAGGCCTTGGGAAGCAGTCCATTTTCGTCTAGCGGTCCCCAATACCAGCGGAAACGGGATTCAGGCTCGCCGTTTTTGTCCTTCAGCAGAAAGTCGCGTACCTTTGGGAAGTCCTTGGAACCCTCTGCTATAAGGAATGGGGCAATCCACAGTCCTGGCTTGAAGCCAGCCTGTATGATTTCCTTCAGGAATGCGGGCACACCTTTTTTGAAATTGCTTCGGTTGCTTTCCAGCCAATTTCCTGGCAAGCCGTCAAGCAGATTGTCAATGCTGGTCCAGATGTATTCCGCGCCGAGTTTCTTCAGTGTGCTGGCGGCCGCCATGACGCGCCTGATCTGCGAATCTGTCTTTTCGGCCTTGGTGCTGATGAGCCAGCCGCACAAGAATCCAGCGGGCGCGAAGTCAGGAATTGTGGGGTGATACAAGCGGTTTGCCATATCGGCCCATCGGTACAGCGCGTCACGTGGCAACATCTGCTTGTGCAGATCAATGCAGACCTGGTCCGTGGTGACTTCATGGTTCGGTGCCAGCACATAGTCGCCAACGGGGATTGTGCAGTCCATTGCCTGCAAAAGACCGCTCTTTGCGTCAAACAGCATGGAATAGCGCACATAGTTCTTGTCAAATGTCCTTTGCGCGGAGAAGAAGCACTTGCCTGCCGCAAGTTCATACACCAGGCATAGCGGTGTGGAAGCATGCTTGCCCTCCTTGGATTTTGCATTTTCCACATAGTTTTCGGAGCACAGCGTGTCCATGAAGGCGAAGACATTCCGCTCCGCTGAAGCTGACGTGCCGGTCCTGTCCCTGTGCGTGAAAAGAGTTATGTCCCCTACGTGCAGGTCTTTTGTTCCAGTGTTCTTCAGCGTGGCGGAAAAGATGAAATAGCCGTCCTCTTTGCGGCAGTCAATGCGTACTTTCAATGCGCCGAGTTGGACTTGGCATCCGCTTTTATCCACCTTGACTTTGCCTGACGAAAGTGGACGGCACTTTCCATCAAGCAGCAGTGAAGTTGCCTTGCCACGGGAAATCTCATTTACCAGATATGAAACATCAAACATTGATAGCCCTCTATTGTTGACAGAAATCGCAGGTTAGGATAAACGGCATAAGTCGTTACTTTAGTACAGTTCTTCCATTGGTGAGCCAATGCCAGAGGTTTCTGATGTACTCGAATTGCTCGCGGTGGTCTGGTTTGCTAAGGAAGCCGCTTTGAAGCAGGCACCAGCCATCCACCATGCCGGCGTCATATTGCTCCAAAATCTTTTCGCACTGGTATTTGAGGATATCCATTGGCATGGCGCCTCTCTTGCCGCCGAAATCGTGGATGAATTGCCCCTGGATTATGGTTTTGCCAGGGAACATGTCATGGAGGAACCATAGTTCACGTTCGTATTCGGCCTCCCAGTAGTGGTCTGTGTGGATCCAGTTCCAGAGGGAGAAGCCGTCAATATAGTCCTTGAAGGGAAGAAGGTCCTGCGGCTTCTGGCGCCCAATATACTGCACCACGTACAACTTGAGGTCAGGATTGGCAGATGTAAGCGCATCGTGCACTTCCTTTACATATTCTGGTGTGATGTACCTGCTTGGACCAGTCTCCGACAGGAAGTCGTCGATTAACGCGCTTTTGATTTCAGGATGGGTGACAGACAGTTTGCTGATCTTTTCCGCGGCCTCCTTGTAATACAATTTCCATCCGCCGAGGCCAGGGCCGTTTTCCTCAATGTGCGTCAGCAGGCAGCAGATGTTGTTTATGCCAGCCAGACGCCTGATGTGTGCTTCGTCAATCTGCTCCAAGCCAAAGTCTGAATTGACATAGAAGGCACTGCCGCACCCCATGTATTCAGCAGCGGTCTCAAGGCTTGTGTAAGAAAGACCAGGCACGCAATTCGCCTTGCTTGGAATCTTATCCAGCACATCGCCCCACATCCAAAGATTGTCGTTTCTGCGTCCCATTATGATTTCTCCTTGTTTTTATGTTGGTGAAACGCTATGTTCCCCAAGAGGGTAGGTATGTGCGCGGCCATTGGCCGCGCATCAGGACGCGTGACTTCCAGCCGCACCTGGATGTG
>JAFZZD010000252.1 GCA_017615955.1 Victivallales bacterium | reverse complement strand
TCCTGACGGCAGTGAATGGATAACCTTGCCTATTCGTATTTCACCACAGCCAGAGGTCGTGTACTGCAGGATGTAAAACTGCTCATCGCCCCTTTTCAGACCATTCCATCCGTATCTATCTCCGACGGACACTATCTGCATGCCGCAGTTACGCGGCAATACGTCTAGTCCAAGAAAGCATTTCGTGTAACGAAACAGTCTGTAATTTCGCAGTTCCATTTTTTTGCCTCTGCTGGCAACAATCACTCCACCGCCTGATGCAGTATGCTCAAGCGTCTGAGTCTGCCTTTGTAGAATGAGGTCTTTTTGCCGCGGAAATCTACACCATCACCGCCGTTATGTCCACCAAAGATGCTGCTTTTGAACAGGAAAGCCCTGCCTTGCAAGGGACAGCTTCTCTTGGATCCATTGACATTGAAAGTCAGGTGCTGCAGGTCATAGCTGACTTTTAAGCTTGACCATTGCCCTGCTGGAACCGGCAAATCGCTGTTGAGCTTATGCAGTTTGCCGATTTTGTCATAGAATTCAGCACGTAGCGTGTTGTTGTCCAGAAGAAGCGTTATTGAGCCAGTAAATCGGTTGGCGTGCCTGAAAAGCACCATGAGGGCATCATTTTGCTCTGGCTTGATTTCGCATTCAATGGTAAATGCGCCAATTGGCAATACCCTGTTGTTGAAATTAATGTAGTTGCCCCCGTTGAACTCAAGAACCCATTGGCCATTCTCCATCGTCCATTTAGGCGCGCGTGTGCTGCCTGGAATAACTGGAGGTTGCGGTCCGCTTGCCTGATTCGGAGGCTCTTCCCAGAATGCCTCCATATATGGGAAACCACCGCCCAGTTGACCATTGAACTGCGGGTGGCTTGTGTTCAGGATTGTCTCCCCCGCCTTTGGGTCAAAGATATAGTCTATTCGGGGCACGCTGTCCTCGGGCACGCTGACTCTGACAGGCTTTCCATAATAGTCGGAAAACACATCTATTTCAACTTTTGGCGCATCATTGTCCAAAGGCACTGGCATTGTCAATGGGGTTCTGAAGATGGAGCCATCTTTTCCAATGACACGCAGATGGTAGAGCGGATGTTTGCCTGCGCTGCGGACAATTCTATCCATGACAGCCTTCATTTGATTAATATGCCGAGGCACATCAGGCAGATTGTCCATCCTCTGTATATCCAGTCTCAGCGGGCTTTCCAGAATCTGCGCGTAAATGCCGTATTCGTAGGCAGGCTGAAGCGGCAAAGTCCATACTCCGCGGCCAGGCAAGTTCACTGTAAGAAGCGCCTCCTTGACGTCTGTTTTGGGAAGCTCCACAAGCAGAGCCATTTCCGCCGACCCGAAATTGCAGCCTGTGAAGCGAACCTTGTCCCCAGCCCGTTTCCATTTTCCGAAATGCACGTTGCAATGATAGCAAGGGCGAATCTTCCATGCGGAACTTCCTTCGATGCTGAGTTCAACTGTTTGGGTTGGTATGTTTTTAAGCGTGGTGAACGAGGCATAGAACTGCTGGTTGTGCTCATAGTCGAATTCATGACTTGGATCAACGGCGGCTATCTCATCCTCATCCTCAAGCAATTCGACCGACACCAGCTCAGAAGCACTGGCAAACTCTCCATGCACCTTATAAAGCGAATCGCCTAAGCTTCTGATTTCCAGCACAGTGCACTCGGGCACCGCAAGTTCCCTGATTGCCTGGCGCAGCTCTTTGTAGTTTATGCACATTGTGCTTGCCAGGCGTATGCCGCCAAGCCCTGGCTGATGAACGCCATTCACAAGCAGCTGTGGCTGCAAAAACGCCTCGCCTGCAAACTGCTCTGACGGCAGTGAATACGTGATGGCATGCAGTTTGTCATGGCGCATGATTTCCTCTGGAAAAGCATGAATGACT
>JAFZZD010000251.1 GCA_017615955.1 Victivallales bacterium | reverse complement strand
GGCGTACATTACCTACCCTCTTGGGGAACATAGCTTTATTGTTAAAACACGAGGAGATAATCATGGCTGACAACGAAATCGGCAAAATTGACGAGAACATGGCATACCTTCCCGCAAACGGGGAGGGCGTTGCCTGGCATCTGCCCTACGAGGCTCCTATGAGGCTGCTGGGCTTCAACTGGTTTGACAAGTACCACAAATACCATCGCCTGCCAGATGAACTTCCAGACGAGGTCACGCAATATCCAAATGGCGTGATGACAAAGGTGCCCAAGGAGAATTGCGGCGCATTCATCCTGTCATCCAATACAGCGGGCGGCCAGGTGCGCTTCAGGACCGACAGCAGCTCATTCCAGCTCAAGGGAAAGCACAGCGAAATCACAAGAATGGACCACATGCCTGACACGGGCAGGGGCGGCTTCGACCTGTACCTGAAATGCGACGGCGTATGGAAATTCTTCGGTGTCACCAGGATGCAGCATAACGAATATGACTTCTCCGCAGAGCTGGCAAAGAATGTCAAGCGGGAAATGAGGGACGTCATCATTAACTTCCCCTTGTACAACGGCGTCAATGCACTGGCAATCGGCCTGGACGAGGATGCCGTCATCGAGGCGCCTACGCCATTCGCGGACGAAAGGCCCATCGTGTGGTATGGCACATCCATCCAGCAGGGCGGCTGCGCTTCGCGGCCAGGCATGTGCTCATCAAACATTGTTTCCCGCTGGCTTGACAGGCAGGTCATCAACCTGGGCTTCTCGGGCAATGGCAAGGGCGAACCCGAACTGGCGGAAATGCTGGCGAACGTGAAAAATCCCGGCATGTACATCATCGACTACACATGGAATGTGTCTCCCGTATGGCTGGAAGCCACCTTGTCAAATCTGCTGGACATAATCAGGAGAAAGCACCCAGAGACGCCTATCCTCCTCATGGGACCCACTCCTGGCAGATGCTTCCATCCCGAATTCGGCGGTAGCGACCTAGATGCGAAAAACGAAATCATGCGGGCCGAAGCATGCAAACGCATCAAGGCAGGCGATGCCCATTTCGCATATTTCGACGCGCTGCACAACTCCATGGGCGAGGATTTCTGCGAAGGAACCGTGGATGGCGTGCACCTCACCGACATGGGATTCTACCGTCTGTCCCAGACCCTTTGCAACTTTCTGAAAAATAATCCATTCTAAAAATTTCTTACAATGATCAAGATTCTCATACCTAGGGCTGATGGCATATATTCCATAGCGGCGGATGCGTTTTCGGAAATGTGGAAGGCCGTCACGGGTTCTCCGCTGGAGATTGTCACTGATGATGATGGTGCAAGCGACCTTGTGTCCCTGGGCTCGGACGCATCATCGGCGTTCACTCACGGCAAGATCATAGAAGGCGTGCTCCCGCAGTTCAGACTGGCCGTGGGGACGGACTCGTATGCTCTGCGCTCCGTAAAGGACAGCAATGGCAGGCGTCTTCTCTTCATTGCGGGGGGCCGTCCACGCGCCCTGCTGTACGGCGTGTATGCCTTCTTTGAACTTCAGGCCAATTGCCGCTACTTCTGGGATGGGGACATCATTCCCAAGGCAAAGGACATTTCCCTTGAGGGACTGGACGTGGTGGAGGCGCCCCGCTTCATGTATCGTGGCCTCAGGTACTTTGCGCACCGCAGCCTGGACCGCTTCCAGGCGGAGCATTGGGACTTCACCCAGTGGCGGCGGGAACTGGATTGGCTCATCAAGAAGCGCATGAACCTATTCATGTTGAGAATCGGGCTGGACGACCTCTTCCAGAAGGCTTTCCCCGAGATTGTGCATTATCCGAAGGGCTATGAGATTCCCGAGGCGAAGCCCCGCTCATACGATGACCGCACGCTGTTCTGGAGCATGGAGCAAAGAGGCGAACTGCGCAAGCAGATCCTCCAGTACGCGAAGGACAGGGATTTGCTGCACCCGGAGGACCTGGGAACCATGACGCACTGGTACAGCAGGACACCTCTGGAATACCTTGACAAAGTGAAGCCTGACTTCATGCCCCAGGCCACCTCCAGCTACAGCGACAAGACGGGCCTTGTGTGGGATATACGCCAGGACAAGAACCTCGACGCATATTTCCATCTGACGGAAAACCACATCCGTGAATATGGCTCGCCCAATATGTTCCATACCATTGGCCTGGCGGAGCGCAAATGCTATGAGGACCGGGCCTCCAACCAGCAGATGAAGCTGTACACATATCGCCGCATTCAGGCGAAGCTGCGGGAAAAATACCCCAATGCCCCCCTGCTGATCGGCACCTGGGATTTCTGCATGTACTGGACTGCGGAGGAGGTCAGGGAGCTTGTGAAGGAGCTGAATCCTGAAAACACCCTCATTTTCGACTACACATCCGATACTGATGACGAGAGCCGCACCTTCCAGACCTGGGACCTCTGCGGAAAATTCCCCTGGATATACGGCATTTTCCATGCGTACGAGCCAGAGAACGAGCTGAGGGGAAACTACTACGCAATTGAAAAGCGCCTGCCTTTGGCCGCCAAGGACAGCTTGTGCAAGGGAATGGTGTACTGGCCTGAAAACTCGCATTCCGACACGCTGATGCTGGACTTCCTTGCGGAGAACGCCTGGAATCCCAGCAGTGAAAATGTGCACATTGAAGCATTTGTGGCCAGTTTCTGCAAAAGACGCTACCTTGAAAAGGACCGTGCGCAAATGCTGCGGTTCTGGAAGGAAATGCTGCCCTGCATAAAGGCAAGGCATTGGACTGGTCCAGGCATCCGCCCTGAAGACCAGACCGTGGCTATCTACGGCAATCAGGCGTATCTTATGACAAATCCCATCGTTTGGAAGATGCCAAGGGTGTACTTCACCAGGGCGGAATACAGGCTTTCCATACTGACGCCTGTAATCAGGAAGCTGCCCGCATTGCTGCGCTCCATGGCGGAAATCCCCCTGAAGAATGCGCATCCCTTTGTGAAGCGGGATATGCTGGATATGCTGAAATGCGCGGCGGACAGAATGCTGCTCTACGCCATTTTCACAATTGCCCTGCAAATAGAGAAGTGGCTTGGTGGCGAGGACAACGGCGAGGACATCTTGCGCAATATGGGCCTCCTTCGCCAGCTGGAGCTGATAAACACGGACATTCTTTCCGCAACTGACGAGAATTCCCTTTATGCCTCGTTGAAGGCGCTTCAGGCAAAGCACAAGACCAATCCTGATTTTGAAAAGACGCTTAAGGGAAACGCCTCCTGCAGCTATTGCCGAAGCGCAATTGTGGAGCTTTACAGGGGACTTTACATCCACGAGCTGGACGCATGGACCGCTGCATGGCGGAAGGAAATCCAGGACAACACCCGCAGACGGCCTGAACTGGATGTCAAGGCACTCCTCAAGCCCATTGAGGATAAATTCTACGACACGCCTCTGGCATCACTTGCGCCTGATGTGGACAAGGCATTCGAGGACTTGCCCGCAAACATTGAGCGCCTTGCCTCCACCTTGGAAAAACTAAGCTGATTGTAGCAAAACTATCGCG
>JAFZZD010000250.1 GCA_017615955.1 Victivallales bacterium | reverse complement strand
CGCCATTGTTCCACACGTCCTCAAGCGTGGGCAGGGAACAAGAGAACGAGCCTGCATCGGACAATTCCAATGTTTCCTTCCACAATTCCACATTCTCGATCAGCACGGAGGATGACGCCTTCCTGACAATGAGCATCATGTAGTACACTCCCTTTGGCGTGGAACTCATCCATTCATTGGCTCCTTTCCCAAGGATTATAGTGGATGCGTTGCGTCTCTTGCCAGGCTGGCACTCCAGCACCTCGCCGTCCCTGACCTGCTCGCCGCATACCACGTCTATGATATCGCCCTTGTCACCTGACAGTTTCAGCGTGGGAAATGCATAATGGACCATGCCGAAGTCAAACACCGCATATTGCCCCTCCTGAAGCGAAATCGGAAACTGCTCTGGTGCATTCTCGCTCTGGACAAATGCCATGGCTGAATAATAGGTGCTTGGGTCGTAGAGTTTCTTCTCATCAGGCACAAACGGGTATTTCACCAAAGTATCCCTGGGGAAGCTTGGATAAATCAAGGCCATTGGCACATTCAGCGGGCCAGACACGTTCCATCCTGTTTCAGCCTGCACGCTGTCCTTCTGGCAGAATGAAAGCCGCCCATCCGCCAGCTGCGGGAAGAGCAGCGTGGCGCCAGTGCGATTCGAGATGCACTCCACCACCATCATGATGTGGTTCCAGCCAGCACCAAAAGCCATGACCAAGGAGGGTTCCACATAATCCTGTGGCTGGAGACAGCCTGCCCTCAAGGAACTGGAAGGGCCGCGGTACACCAGCTTGGGCACCGCCTGGCTCTTGAGCTGCTCGCCATTCAAATACAGTATATATGGCGCATCGCATACCAAAAGCGCCTCCGCCTCTGTCGCCTCGTCGCACCATACGTATGTTTCCGCCACGTATGTGCCAGGCACAGAGGTCCCGTTCATGGCATCGCTGAAGGATATCCATGAAACCTGGCAGGCTGGCTTCACAGAACCCTGGCAAAGGAAATTGGTGCAGCGCAATCTTTCAGGTATACGCGGGCTTTGGTCAAAGGGTTCCAGTATGCAGAATGAGGCACTTACATCCTGAACGAAATCTGGCCTATGCCAGCCGCCCCTCTGCACCAGCAGTCTGCCAGTGTCCATCTTCTTCCATTCATTGCCAAGCACACCCAAATCAACGCATTCGGTAAACACGTCGCAGGCCCCTGTGCGCAGGCCAGTGTCCTGGTATGCCTCAGCGGCCTTGACAACCCAGGCATTGTCGGAAGTCCATTTCACGGGCACACCGTCCACATCAATCTGCATCCATATTGCATCGAATGAATTTTTCACGCCTGAAAGATTGTTGTTCTCCCTGTGCGCAAATATGACAATGCGGTTGCTGCCGACTTCCAGCAGGTGCGTCACATCAACCTTGACGGCGTATGCGCTCCGCTTGCCGCCTGGATGAGGAATAGGTCCCGCCGTGCAGACGCGCCCATTGATCACAATCTGGAAGAACGCGTATGTGGCCACCCACAGCTCCGCCTCTGCCGGCATTTCCGTTAGCACGAAGTCGCTCCGGAAAAGCAGTCGCTGGCAGTCCCCGCCATCGCCGCTGCTGTCCCAGATCCACTTGCCCTTGACCTCATTTGGTAGCTTAACTGTAGTGTTCATTTAATGCCTGCCTTCTATATGGGATGATTGCTAGTCGAATACACAGTCAAAGGGCTTTTCCAGCAACGCCAGCATCTCGTTGCAGACCTTCTCCTCGTCCGGACCATCCACGGACACCGTGAATGCATCCCCCTCTATCAGCCCTAGGCGAAGAATGGAAAGGACGCTATGGGTATTCGCCTCAAGGCCGCTGCCGTTAACAATGCTCACGGTGCCTGCATAGCCCTTGGTCTTCCTCGCTATCATTTCCGCAGGACGGCAGTGTATGCCGTTCTTGTTGTGGACTATTCCCGTCTTGGTAACCATCTTTATCGCGTTCAGCTCTTCTGAATTGCCTCAATCAACTTGTCGGACACACCCATCGCAAGTGCCGCCTTCCTGGCCGCAGCCCGCACGACGGGGTTCTCGCTCCTGAGCTGCGTCATGGCATATACCTGTGTCACCTTGTCCTTGAACTTTGCAAGAACATCAAGGGCATTCGCCTTGACCAGGGCCTGTCCTCCCTCATCTCCCAGTTCTATAAGCACATTGACGATTGTTTCAATGTCAGATGCATTGCAATTATAGTCGGCAATCAATTTCACCAGGCCAATCTGAAGAGAGACATCTCCGATTGTGTACATTTGAAACAGCGCATGCAACGCAAAGAAGCCCCAAATGGACTTGAGACGCGACACAGCCGCAAGGCTCCTGGACAGTG
>JAFZZD010000249.1 GCA_017615955.1 Victivallales bacterium | reverse complement strand
TTTCCGCTAGGGCAACTTGAGTGGGCGCCGCCTCGGCGCCCACATTTAAGACTATGCAATCGAAGTTAACATACGTTTTGTTTTTGATATGCGCCGTTGTGTTTGCGGAGGCTAGGATAGAGCTTGGCCTGGAGACCAGGGATGTGCAGGTGGGCGAGCAATTTGCCCTGAATGTGGTCATTTCCGATGCCAAGGACATAAAGGAGCCAGTCTTTCCGCAGAATGCGGTGTTCAAGTGCCTTGGCATGACGCCGCAGCGACAGAACAGCACGCAGATTTCCATAGTGAATGGCAAATACACCAAGAACGTGATCAACAACACCACCTACAGGATATCCCTTGTCGCCTCGAAGGAGGGCGTCCAGGTGATACCTTCCATTGTATTGGAGGTTGATGGCAAGCAGTACAGGACGCAGCCAATACAGGTGAATGTGAGCAAGGCGGAGGTGATAAGCGACATTGGCCTGGAGTTGGAAGTGCCATGCAAGAAGTGCTATGTGGGACAGCCCATCATGCTGACCTGGCACTGGTACATCGGCAGGGAGATTGGCGCATACAAGTTTGACTTGCCTGTATTGTCTGGCGAGGATTTCCTTGTGCCTTCCTACACTGCCCCAAAGTGGCAGGATAACTCATACCAGGTTCCAAATACGGCGAATGTGGAGATGGCGGGGAGGCTGCGCCGTGCCAAATGGAATGGCTATGACATGCAGAGCATGGATTTCAGGCATCCTGTCATTCCCAAGAAGGCTGGCACCCTGAAACTGGAGGCGGGCACTTTGTTTTGCGAAGTGCCTGACACGCGGCGCAGAAGAGCCAGGCGTTCTTTCTTTGACGATGGCTTCTTCGGCACTCCCATGCGGCAGATCAGCATTGCCGGAAACAGCGTGGAATTGCAGGTGCTGGAATTGCCGGCGGAGGGCAAGCCAGCCAGTTTTTCCGGCATTATTGGAAAATGCAGCATTTCCGCCAGCGCAACGCCGCTGGACGTGAATGTGGGAGACCCCATTGCGCTGACGGTCACCGTGTCGGGCTTGCCATATCCTGAAGGCGCAAAGCTGCCTTCCATGTCCAGCCAGGAAAAACTGGCGCAGTTGTTCCGCATTTCGGATGAGGACAGCGGCACAGTGAAGGATGGCGTAAAGCAGTTCCAGTGCACAATTCGCGCCAACGACGCCTCCGTGCAGGAGATACCGCCCCTGGCATTGTCATATTTCAATGTGGACAGCGGCAAGTACGAGGTGATTTATACAGCGGCTATTCCAATCAAGGTGCACCAGGTGAAGACAGTTACTGCGCAGGATGCCGTGGGGCTTCCTGGCAATGTGGCTGTAGGCGACATGGGCAAGAAGGTCAAGGCGCTGGACGATGGCATCGCCCACAACTACCCACCTGCGGAAATGCTTGGAAACTGTGTCGCTGGTTTCAGCAACTGGGGTGTGAAAGACTGGCGCACCATGTACTGCGGCGGCTGGATGCTGCTGTACATTCTGATGGCGGCAGTGGCTCTTGCCATGCACATAAGGAATGCTTCGCCGGAAATGCAGGCATTCAGGGCCGAGGCGGCAAAGGCATTGGATGTAATTGATGACAATGGCGCCTCCGCGCAGGATGTGGCAGCCGCCATCCTGACTTTCATAAGGGCAAGACTGCATCTTCCAGCTGGGGCGGAAACATTGGCTGACGTGGAGCCGGCCTTGCGCAAGAAGGGCTTCCCTGAAAAGGAGATGTCCGCCGTGAAGGCATTGTTCGAGGCTTGCGAGGCAGTGCGCTATTCTGGTGGCGGCAAAGAGGACAAGGCATTGCAGGAAGAAGCACGTCGCATTGCCCGCGTAATCAACTCAAAAGTTCGTTCATGAAGCAGAACTGATATATAGGACGGTAAAAATGAAAGTTACATCACTGGAATTGTTCAAGGTGGCACCAAGGTGGCTTTTCTTGAAGACAAGCACGGATGAAGGCATTTGCGGATGGGGCGAGCCTGTAATCGAGGGGCGAGCCGACACCGTGGCAGCTGCGGTCAAGGAGTTTGAGCCTTACGTAATCGGCAAGGATGTCTCCGAGATTGAGGACTTGTTCCAGGTGCTCTATCGCGGCGGATTCTATCGTGGCGGGCCTGTCTTGACCAGCGCAATCTCAGGCATTGAGCAGTCACTTTGGGACATACGGGGCAAGGCATTGGGGCTGCCTGTATATGATTTGCTTGGCGGCAAGGTCAGGGACAGGATACAGGTTTATTGCTGGATAGGCGGCGACAGGCCAGACGATACCGCTCGTGCCGCCAGGGAGAAAGCGGAGCAGGGCTACCATGCCGTAAAGATGAATGGCACTGCTGAACTGGATTACATTGACAGCTGGAGCAAGGTGGAGGCCGCGGTCAGCCGCGTCGCCTCAATACGGGACGCCTTGGGCAAGGAATTTGGCATTGCGGTGGATTTCCATGGGCGCGTCCACCAGGCCATGGCACGTGTGCTGATGAAGGAACTGGAGCCATATCATCTGATGTTCATCGAGGAGCCTGTCCTTATCGAGAACATAGAGGCATTTGCCGAATTGAGGCGTCACACATCTACGCCCATCGCCACTGGCGAGCGCAACTTCACCCGCTGGGGCTTCAAGGACATTCTTGTACGTGGCGTGGCGGACATCATACAGCCTGACCTGTGCCACGCGGGCGGCATTCTGGAATGTCGCAAGATCGCCGCCATGGCGGAGTGCTTCGATGTGGCCGTCGCGCCGCATTGCCCGCTGGGGCCGATTGCATTTGCCGCAAGTCTGCAGTTGGACTATGGCACGCCGAATGCCGTCATCCAGGAGCAAAGCCTTGGAATACACTACAACCAGGGCGCTGATTTGCTGGACTATTTGCAAGACCGCACTGTGTTCGAGTACAAGGACGGATATGTTTACCGCAACCGCAGGCCTGGCCTGGGCATTGAAATCAACGAGGACAAGGTGCGCGAGGCAGCCGCAACAGACCAGCACTGGAAGAACCCGGTGTGGCGCACTGGCGATGGTGTTGTCGCCGAGTGGTAATGATGTTGACTATATTCGCCAGATGAATTGAAACGAGGAATTGTCAAAATGGAGAAAATCAGATTTGCCGTAGTAGGATTGGGGCATCGCGGGCGCTATATGGCTCATTTGGCAGCTGACGCCTTTGAATGCACGGAGTTTGTGGCTGCCTGCGACATAGATCCATTGCTTTGGAGTGAAAAACAATGGTTGCAGGATAAGGCACTCAAGGAAAGTTTTCCAAATGTGGCATTCTATACGGATTATGCCGAAATGCTGGAAAAGAACGAATTGGACCTGGTCCTGGTGGAGACCGGCGCGGATGTCCATGCGGATTTCTGCATCAAGGCGCTGGAGAAAAACATAAATGTGTTTTCCGACATTCCCTCCGTGGCTAACCTTGACGAGGCGAACAGGCTGTGGATTGCGGAGCAGAAGTCCAATGCCAGGCTTATGACTGGCGCAAACCCGAATGAATGGGGCTTCATCAACACGCTGGTGGATCTCTACAAGAAAGGACTGCTGGGAGAGCCATATTACATGGAGGCGGAATACATACATTCCTCCAAGGCTAAACCAGAGAATAATCCGCTGTTGATACACAGTCCGTGGCGCAAGACGTTGCCTCCAATCCGCTACTGCACACATTCGCTGGGCCCATTGCTCCGCATCATGAAAGAGGTGCTACGCTATGCAATCTGTGTCGGGACTGGAACCCATATCAATCCAGATGCGCAGAAGGACGATATGCAGGCCGCCTTGTTCCAGACTGAATCAGGCGTGACAATACGGTTGCTGCGGAACGGCGCCTGCCGTGCATTCATCGGTCATCATTCCTACCGCGTCTTTGGAACAAAGGGCTATTTCGAGCGCATTGATGGTCGTGACGATGCGCCGCAGGTGGTCAGATTCCGTTCGGATGAACTTTATGGCGCTGATAGGTTTGTCGAGTTGCCAGTAGGCATGATGCCAAATGAATATATTGACAATTCAAAGGCGGCTGGACATGGCGGCGCGGACTATGCTTTGTTTGACCACCTGTTCCAGGCAATGTTGAACGGAGACAAGGAATTCCCGATTTCACTGCGGGACGGCCTGTGCATGACGCTGCCAGGCATCTATGCTGCCAAATCTGCGCAGATGGGCGGTCAGAAACTTACCATACACTACCCATGGGAACCAGAATTTACCGCGGATATTGAGC